>CAYVCG010000020.1:6151-15789 GCA_964449985.1 uncultured Defluviitaleaceae bacterium | reverse complement strand
ACAAGAGCCTCTACGATGGATGGGAAAAACCATGTATTTGCTGCCCGATCCAACAATGCAAAATTCGTGACCTTTTCCGGCGGCTTTGAGCTTCCGCCATCATCCCACCAAAAACATGTAATGCCATATTGTTTAGCTGTCGTCACAAATTCTTTGGCATATTCTTCTCTATCCGAGACATTGTTTTTATTCTGAGCGCCAAACTCAGTAATAACTACAGGAATCCCGTTATCTATAAACGCTGATTTCAAACGATCCAATACAGTATAGAATGTATTTACCTTTGTATCCTGTTGATTTTCGGAATTATCACTGCGAAGATGCGAAAATGGGTATGGGATATATGTATGTACACTTATAATCAATTTGTCATTCTCTGTATCATTTGGAATACTAAATGCAGTGATAATATCCGCTTTAGTTCCGGCTGCATAAGTCGCCAGAAGAAGAAAACGGTTGGTATTATTGCCGCCCGAGCTTCTGATGGTATCAACGAATGTTTGGTTTAGCTTGTTCACCGCTTCGTATGCACCGGGATTTGCATTTTCCCAATGCTGATCGATATCCAATATTTCATTAAAGCTTTCAAAAACCAGGCGTTCATCATAATCAGAAAAACGTTCAGCAATCTGCTTCCAGACATAGGCCAAATTATTCTGCATTTCTTCGGCTCTGTCCGGGTCGGCCTTTAGCCATGTACCCTTCCCTGCATCGTGGTGAAGATTAATTATACAATACATGCCACTATCTAATACATAATTTACTATCTCTTCAACGCGATCCAGCCAACTCTGGCTGATATTAAAATTATCGTCCATATGGTCGTAATAAGTAACCGGTATACGAACGGCTCCAAAACCGGCTTCTGCTACGGTTTCTATCATTTCACGTGTTGTAACGGGATTACCCCACATTGTTTCATACATGGTTTCCGCCGTCGTATTATTAAGCGCTGATTTAATGCCCTGCTTTTTATAATCCGTACTGTCCAGCGCATTTCCCAGGTTCCAACCCAAGCGCATATCACTAACAAACTCAGCCGCGCTCCGTTCATTGGCGAAAATAGAATTTGAAACGGTTGAAGATGAACAGACTAAAACAACTAATATAAGTAATACAATTAATTTTCTCATAATTCCTCACAACCTATATATACTTTATTTATTACGATGAGCAAGCTCTAAAGATTGTTTAAAAATGAGCTGACAATGCTATATACCTTGCTTTCCTGAGGACTGTATCTTGCAAACGGATGATTATGGCTGCGCTTGATGAATTCAAGCATATCATCAGTTTCTCCGCAACATAATGCATATCCTTTTTTCTCAAAGGCTTTTGCGATTTCTGTCTGATGATCATCCACATGTTCATTATACTTTAAAAGACGTGGGAATACAATTACAGGTTTTTGTTGCTTAAGGGCAGAAATAATAATCCCCACCCCGCTATGAGTTATAACAATGTCTGCCTGAGAAAGGGTTTCGGTAAACTGCTCCTTATCAAAAAACCTGCTATATTCAATGTTTTTCGGTATATAGTCCGAATTGCCAATTTGGGCTATAACATGATCAGATATCAAACCGTCTGACACATAGCCATCAATAAGGCTGATTAATCTATTCAATTGGAATTTTTGCGTTCCTACGGTAACAAATATCATTGTCTAAGTCTCCTCCATGGTCTCTGCAGCACTTTATAATATAGCGCTGGGCAGTATACTGCTGCGATAAAACGCATGATGGTATTTAAATAGGCATGTTTAAAAACAACCTTTAAGTCTTTTTTCGCTAATTTATGGTATATCTCCCATTGCTCGCGGTTTAACGAATCGGACATATCCATCAAATAATACGATTTTGCCAACTCGTTGCAGTATTGTTTATAGGATAGGCTCATCAACCTATATTCTCTTTTATTCTTATAAAAATGAGCTCTATCATAAAAAGCACCCATAGCATCCAAATGCTTACGCGAATATCCGCCAGCCATAATACTGTTTTCCCGCTGCACATAATAATATAATCTATCGGGAACACAGAAAATAAAATCGCATTGATCCACCAGATGATGAATCACAAATTGATCTTCATGGATTTTGCCAACGGGAAATCGAACGTTATTAAATAGACTGTTTTTATATAGCTTATTCCAAGAAACAACATATACGCCGCCAACAGGATCGCTGAACGCTATCATAGCACTATTAGACGCAACTTTTCCATAAAATGCAGGAAAACTACGACCGGGTTGCCAAGCAATGCTATCGCCGTTATCAGAAACACATTCAAAATTGCACATAACTAAGTCTGCCTCATTTTCCAAAGCCGCTAGCAGCATGGTGTTTATATATGTACGATCTACATAGTCATCACTATCGACAAATGCGATATACTCACCTGTCGCATGATCAATGCCGGTATTTCTAGCATCCGATAATCCACCGTTTGGCTTATGGATGACTTTTATTCGGCCATCACTTTGCGCATAAGCGTCGCATATCATAGGGCTATTGTCTGTTGAACCATCGTTTACGAGGATAACCTCCAAATGGACATAATCCTGTGATAAAATACTGTCCACACATCTATGCAGATATTTTTCCACATTATATACAGGCACGATAATAGATACAAGATGGTTTACGGATTGTGGCTTAAAACTATCGGACAAAAGATATCATCCCCATTTGCAATTTTTAAAAAAAGAGCGCTATGTAACTCTCTTAAATAAATTGTTTAGTTTTAGAACAAATCTTAGAATTCCAAAACATTTTGAATCTAATAAAAATATCTTAAATAAGTCCTTCTTGTTGCGCTTATTAAGATAGATATTTCGTTTATAATTTGGAAATGTTTTTATAACGAAGTCAACGAGTTTATTTAAACGCTTTCGTATATTTGTGTCCGGCAATACAGCGATTTTTGATGCTTGAATCAGCATTAATTGATAGAGAGCGATATATTCTATCTGCGTATAGAATTCATCAAACAATCCTTTTTTAGAAAACCAATCAACTATCAATTTAATAACCGCAATCATATCATCACACATGCGCTCCGCATTTATTGTGTTCATGATAGAGCCTTGTCGGTGAAGATAAATATATAAGCTATCATTAATATAGCCAATACTCGATGAACATGACAACAGCATTGCTGTTGAAACAAGATCTTCATACCACAGTTTTTGCGGGAATAAAATGTTGTTTTTTGTAAACACATTTTTTTTGGTTACTCTACACCATGCGCCATGATATTCAAGCAACAATTCCTTTTCTTCATGAATATTCATCAACTTGCCGACAGGCGCACGGTATTTCTCCAAACAAGATGGTATTCTGGAAAACATCGTATTGCCGCTCTCATCCACAGATTTGCTGTTAAAAACCAACATATCCGGATAATCGTAAGTCTTTAACGCCTCAGCGATAATTTTTAAAGCATCTGTTTCTATCGTATCATCGCTATCCACAAAAAATATGTATTGCCCCCGGCTATGTCGAAGCCCTGCATTCCTCGCTCCACTCAAGCCGGAATTTTCTTGATGTATTACGAAGACCTTATCCAAATACATTTTGGCGTATTCATCACATATTATCCCACAGTTATCAGGCGAACCGTCATCAACGAGTATGATTTCATAATCGCCGTAGCCTTGGAATAATATGCTCTCCATACATTTGCGTATATATTTTTCTACTTTATAAACAGGAATGACCACCGATAAAAATGGCGTCTCCAAAGGAATAATCTGAGCCATCGTTCATACCACCAACTATATTTATTTACTCCTAGGTTTACTTATAATCCTTCTACGCAGGCGAGTAAGCATGAAGATAGCGGATACTACAAAGTAACACCGTTTGGAAATTAATAATACTTTAAAACGATTTTTCTTTCCAATCTTCTTAATGTATGGATTTTTTAAATAGCCTTTGAAATTTTGCTTCATAAATAGCACAAGCTTGTCCAAATATTTATACGATCCGCCAGACAATATAATCATCACTGTCTGCACAACAAATAATTCGGATACAGCCATGTATTCCAGCTGTGAATAATATTCATCAAACAAGTTGTTTTCTTTAAACCATTTTATTAATACTTCAAACACAGCAATTACATCATTGCATCTGCGTTCGCTGGAACTGCTTGCAGTGATAGATCCTTCATGAAGAAAATAATTATAAAGCGTTTTATCAATGCAAACAATGCTTTCACAGCACTTTAACAACATAGGTGTGCAACCGATATCTTCAAACCATAAGCCTAAGGGAAAGCTAATGTTATTTTTTATAAATATATCTCTTTTTGTCACACGAGACCATGCCGAAGGAAACTCGAACAAAAGCTCTTTGCTGTTTTCAAGGGAAGTGACCATACCAGTAGGCACCCGATAACCCGATAAAGAACCACAAATACGAGATGATAAAACGTTGCCTCTTTGGCTAACAGTCCTGCCATCAAAAATCAACATATCGGGGAAACCATGCATCTCCAACGCATCAAAAATAATGCGTATAGCGTCACTTTCGATAGTATCATCGCTGTCAACAAAGAATATATATTTTCCATGGCTATGACTAAGACCAGCATTTCTCGCCCCACTTAATCCACGATTTTCCTGATGTATGACACGGACTTTATCTGGATACATATCAGCATATTGATCACATATCGATCCACAATTGTCCGGAGAGCCATCATCAATGAGTATAACCTCAATATCTGAGAAGCTTTGCGATAAAATACTGTCTAAACATCTATGTAGGTATTTTTCAACTTTATATACAGGAATAATAATTGATATGAAAACATCCATAATATTTTTCACTTTCTTATTGATTTATAGAGCTTTTATATGTATCCGTCAACAATTCAATAAGCGGTTTAAATTCAAGCCGCAATTCCTCAAGATTAAAATCATAGCTTTCGGCGCATAACAGCTGATCAATAGCGCTATTAATATCTGAAAAATCATCAATATAAATAATGCCGTTAAAGTTTTTTAGCCACTCATAAACGCCTTTTGTCTTGTGGCTTACTGAGCCAAAAGCAATACACGGAGTTTTCGAAATTGCAGAAAAAATCATTCCGTGGAGCCTATCCGTAATAACAAGCCTGGCTCTGGAAAAATCCGATATTAATTCATTTACTAAATCCCCTCTTTTTCCAGGTGAGATAAAGCTTGAGCCTATTGTATCAGTCCTAATAATCTTTTGCTGTGGAAAACGCGAATGCAATATGTTGTATAACTCGTTTTCGTTGTCATCAGAGAGCACTTTTTCGCTATCATCCCTAAGGCACAGCAAAATGCCTTGTGATGAAGGTTTGGCAGTTATGCCGTTTAAGTAAAACACAATATCCGGAACGAGCATAGCATGAACTGCCGGAAAGGTTTTGATACAAAATTCATAACTGACTTTTTCACGCAAGAAAATCCATATATCTTTATGCTTTCCAAAAAGCATAATGTCTCTTTTGAATGAACTTTTGCGTTGTTCATTATAGTCATAATACATAGTTTGCGGGAATATAATGATCCTGTTTTGCGGAAACATGGAAACAATGTTTGCAACAATATCGCTCTCTCTATGCCACAAATCGCCTAGAAACCCTCCTCCATGAATAAGAACAGGGTTTTTTCCAACTATATAATGCACAAAATGCGGCATTCTTTTAATTATACTACTTGGTAGTTCGACAAAAACTCTATCAGGAAGTATATCTTGAATAAGCTTTTTTTCTGCTTCAGCTATAGCATGGTCTCCAAGATTTCCATGCATTGGGGTTTGCAACAAGAATACACAACGTTTCCTCATTATAATACAAAAAAATATGGCTCGTATAATAATCAACAGCAATACCATGATTTTTTTAATGCATATAATCATTTTTTATAATCGCACTCCAATCAAAGATTGTCTGTTGTTAAAATCAGTTTATGACATTGCTTGTTTTATTTATTGCATTTTGAAGATATTCAAGGCTTTTTTGTTTCTCATTTTCAACAATAGAATTGGGCTCGCTATAATCAATTTCTTTTGATAATATTTCATCTAACAAAGAAGGATGCCTTACAATACGAGATTGAAGCGAAAAACGGTTTAATAAGTCCCCAAGTTTTTCGGAATTGCCATAAGAATTATTTTCGCTACTTCTAACAAATGCAGCAAAACACTTATTAAATTTTATGGATAAAACACACCCATGAAACGTATCTGTCACAACAAAATCGGCATGGTTAAAGTAATTCAGAACTTCCAACGGGCTGCAAACAATATTTTCATCGCAAAATGACTGATAGCCGGCTATTGAAACCACTTTTTTACCGTGCTTACGAGCAAAAGCGGTAATTTCCGCTGCTTCGGTTTTTGATATTCTATATGGATATGCATAAAGAATAATATAATCTTCATGCGGTACAGTCGTTTGTAGGCGAACTTCTTCGTGAAACCGATATATTAACACCGGGTCAAGATGATAATAAGGTTGTTGATTAATTAGTTTATTTATTATATCCCCCGAGTTTTTATCCCTGACAGATATAAAATCAAAGTTTTTTAACAAATTTGATATCTCTGAATCGACACCATAAAGGCATAGCTTGTCATAAGTAGTATTTCCAAACGAGGCTGCATAACTTATTAGCTTTTTTGCTCTGTGATTTTGCCCAAAAAGCTCTAATGAATATCCAACTAGGGTGTCGCTATTTAAACAGTTGAAAACCTCGTCACTGCCGATTATTAAAACATCCGCTTCCGTTAAATAGCATGGCTCAGCAGGAATACCAAGAAATTCCTCATTGGCTTTTTTAATAACATCAGCAAATTCATCATAAGCGTTGCTTCTCTCAGCTATCCGTCTCTTATGACGACGATAAAAAACAATACTATATACAAACAAAATAGCTTTTTTGATGCAGGATAAAATCAGTTTGAATATCATCCGCTTTGCTTTAGGCGCGGTGCGGCATGGTTCGATATGAAAATCTACAAACGAGACATCATGCCCCAAGCCCTCGATGGTCTTCTTTAGTCCATAAGCTTGCAAAAATGATCCATAATTTATTATTCGTTGCATTGTCATTATACATATCTTCATCAATAATACCTCATGCTTCAAAAATTTAGAATTGTTTTACACAGCGTATACATAACGTTATTTAATATTAACGCTTATCAACACTGTGAACTTCTATCGATGTTTCCAATAAAGACATAGAATGCTTTCTCCAATTGCTTATTTTTTCGTCAACAACATTATAGTTTATATTTTCTGCATCGCTAAGAATATCGCTAAAAACTGAATAGGAAACATTGCTTGAAACAATGCGCCCATCCAATCCAAGAGATTCTAGAATATCCCTCGTCTTTAAGCTATAAGGAACGGTAATAAATTTTTTGTGGCCAAGTATCGAAAAAACAGTCCCATGAAAAGTGGTTGTGACGACATATTTTGCACCCGATAAAACATTCAAAAAATCAAGAGGCCCGCAAAGAATATTTTCGTCTGCCCATTTATGATAAAACCCAACTGCAGCGATATTTAGGCCATTTTCTCTTGCAAAACGCACAATCGTATCCCGCAATTGATCACCAATCGCATATTCGTATGCGTATACTGCAATATACTCGCCCGACATTTTCAAGGCCTTTCCGCGTTGATGAAGAAAATCATGAGAATCCAACAAAAACGTCGGATCGCAGACAATTTCCGGCAACACACCGGTTAGGGCTTTACATATTTGTGCAGTATTATTATCGCGCACCAGAATGCATTTCAACTGCTTTATTGCTTCAATAATCGTTTGACGGGCGATAAAATCCTTATATTTTGCATTTCCAGCGCTAACGGCATATGTAATTACTGGCGATTTCATATTGATGCCGTAAAAAACGGGAAATGTAAACACAGGAACGTTCACATTCCATATCTCATCACTGCCGAGAATGATAAGATCCATAGTATCAGCCTTGTCAAGGCTGATTTCTTTAAAGCAAGATTGATCGGTTAAAAATGCTCTTCTTTTTTTGCTCCTGTATAGCGATTCCTTTATATAATGTATCGGATTTTCAAGCAATAATTTTCTGGGTACACGATACATCTTCTTTACATAGCTTTTACTGCGAGTCTGCAAAAAATATACATCATGCCCTAACTTTTGCAACGTTTCCTGCAATGCAAAGGCTTGTAGAAAAGAGCCAAAATTCGAAGAGTCGTGAACGGTTGCTATACCAATTTTCATTATAATATTTTCCTTTTCTTATTTTTTTGTTCCACCATAAATTTTTCAGGGTTATTAAGCCACTTAATATAGTCAAATCCACTCTGTTGATACATTCTTTTTCCAAATAGATTTACTATATCTGTTATTATACCAATGCAGCCTCGCTTTTTGTCATTATGCTTTCTCATAGTGATCGCGCAGGAAATTTCGGGCCAATTCTTTTCGCCTGATATAAAGAGAATCTTATTTTTATACGGCAGCTTATCAAACTTTAACGCATCCTCATAAGAGCAAAAAAAGCGATCTGTCATAACAATAAAAAGATTGTTATAATTTATGGTTTTCTTACGTTCGTTCCATTTATCTAATGCCTGCTTATACGTTTCATAATACCTGAAATGAATCAATATATCAAAAAGTTTACCCATCGGATAATCCTTAAACGATTCAAACTCAACTAGTTCCTGATTTATATAAAAGTCTAAATTTGATAAAAACTTCACAAAATCATGCGGCTCTATATACAGTCCAACTGTAGGTGACAAGACTTCCAAACCTAAATCATGGAAAATGATACCGCCGATATTTGAATTTGAAAGAATCGAAAAGTTATTATTTTTTAATTTCTTTCGTTCAATGCTGTTTCTTTTACGTTTTCTGAAAGTTTCACCGAACAAAAGCATTCTACTCCATATTCTCGTAACAACAGCATTTATTTCATTCATACTAAAAAGTGTAAAACCACTTACAGCGTATCCAATTAATGCACAGAAGCCAGCAACAAATATCAATCTGCCCCAAGAATAAATCGGAATAATAAGCCTGACCACATAAAACAAAGCATAAATAATCGCAATGTTAAAAATCCCGTGCAATAGCTGTGGATAGAATGCATACCACTTTAATTTCAGATTTTTAGCTGCATAAATCGGAGAGAAGGTTATAGAACGTATTAATAAGAATACAGAGCTGACACCTGCGATTGCATATACGCCCAAGCTGGTTGTATTAAGAAGAATTAGCACCAAAGTCGTACTTGCAATCCCAATTCCAAGCATTACTATAACAGGGATTTTCAGTTTTAATGTTATAGTATTTATGTTGTACAATGGATATATATACGAACTTATGATAGATGGAAACAGCGTAAGTACTGATAATGTATGTATCTGCGCAATACTTGCCTCGGAAAGATCCGGCAACCATAGGCGATAAAAAGCAGTACCAAAAACAATAAGCCCCATACAAGGGACAGCGCTGACAAAACCTGTGGCACGCATAGAAAATGATATTTCTTTTAGTAGAGAACTTTTGTCACCTTTGCCATATAACACAGTCATCTGCGGAGAGAAAACATTTGCAACCATCCCATAAAATGCTACAATTTGAGTTGGAAGTGCCTTTGATAT
>CAYVCG010000020.1:3364-6051 GCA_964449985.1 uncultured Defluviitaleaceae bacterium | reverse complement strand
AAAAGCGTAAAAGTGACCAACATTCTAATATCAGGGATATGATGTGGCGCAATGTTTATAAATTTATCTATATTTAACGCAAAAAGCAAGCAAGGAAAAAGAAAAACCGCTGAACTAACCAAATTAAAAATAGTTACAGATGAAAAATATTCATTACATTTGTCAATATTATTTTTAGTAAGCTCTATTATAACATATCTGCCTAACATGCCATTAAAGGCGACTGTAAAAACAGCAACATAATCAATGAGATTGTTAGCTACACCAACAAATCCATATACTTCAGCACCCAACCGACTAACAATGAACCTAGTTAGGAAAAAACTCACAGCAATGTTTAGAGCAAAAGCCATTATCTGTGAAGTCATATTAACAGCAAGACGTTTTTTATCGCTGCCCATTCTATACCTCTGTTATTATAAATTTATATAGACGTTTTTCAATAAATATATCGGACAAAACCTAATTAAAAGATAGAGCCAAATAAGTTTTCTTAAAACTGGCACAATGATAAGGGGTTAGCCTTATCATTGTGCCAGCTTAGTTTAGTTAGTTAGTTATTTACAGTAAAATTAGGGCTGAACATGAGAATAGAAATTCGAGTTGAGCGCCCAAACAGCACCATGAATATAGAAATAATAAGTTTGGCCGGCAACAAAATTATCAAATGTATATGAACCAATGCCGTTTTCGTCAATAATAATTACTTCTGAGCTACCCATATCCTGCATGTCGGATTTGCTTGTGTACATCTGCACGTAAATTTCTCCGTCATTGCGAGCAATAGTTGTATCGATTGTAACACTAACGGTAACTGTGCCATCTTCATTTTCAGAAATCTCAACATCTCCAACGTTATATTGTATTCCCGCTACATAATCAACCTTTTTATCTCCGCCGCTAAACTCAATACCCATAAACCAGTTGTTTGGATTGCATTGTGGCAACGAATTCATGCGGAAAACACCGTTAACTGTGTCCTTAGAATTTCTCCATAAGCCAGCACTTTCTACAAGACCTGCGCTTGTTGAATGCACATAGTCCGGCTGATTACCAAACTCTGGAAGGGAGGTAATAACGCGGCTAAGTGAAGAATCAGTATAATATAGCGCATTATCATTCGCTCTATTGACAACTACATAAACACCATCCAAGAATGAAGTTTGCGTAAAGCCGGCGTTAAAAGCTTCTACTACCTTGTATGTACCTTCTCCGCATTTTCCAAATGCTACAAGACCGTTTTCATCACTTACTGCTGCTCTGTCAAAAACAAAATCATTAGCAGCATCGTCCCATTTTAAGAGCATAAAGTTAATTCCTGCAAGCGGGGTTTGATTTACACTTGGATGTGGATCCCACAGACCATCACCAGTAATATCCTTAAACGTCATAACAGAGATTTCTCCTGAATATACTACTTCAATATCCCATGCTCCAACAGCGTCAAGGTCAAAACCATCTTTTTTGTCTGTCCATGTAGTCCATTTATACATAATGCCGTTTATTGTGAAACTTGTTTTCCCATTATATACATATGGTTCTTGGTTATAACCCGCCGTAACGTCTTTCAATATCACAGCTTGCGCACTTTCAACGTTTTCAGGGAACCAAACGTTTGTCATAGTATAATTACCGCTTACGATAGCTGTCTGAGCGAATCCGTCAACACCACGGTCACTAAGTAATCCTAAGTCTTTCAACATAATGCCTACGTTGTTGAACGCAACACCGATAAAATAAGGTTCTTGCTGCATTTGGCCATCAACAACTGCATCTACAAGATAAATCTCAATAGCTTCAGGATGCCATCCACCAACAGTTACCTCTGCTAAAACAAGGTCTGCCTTATCAGAATCTGGATTGTTATAAATTGTAACAGACTCATCATTATCTCCAAACTTATAAGTCAAAGACTCATAATAACGCATGCTAGTAACTTTCGAATTGTCTACAGCACCATTTACATCATAATAGTCCATCGCTGCCGGTGCTCCAAGCGAATTATTAAGTATATATCTGTAATTAGAAGCTGAATCGCTTATGCCTTTAGTTCTTGCGCTGTTTGCTACAACATCGTTTGCCCAAACACGTGTATAGATATTCTCCTTATCAAGTGCGTATCCAAACTGAATTGTTCCGAGTACCATTGTGATTGCCATTACGATAACTAACCAAGTAATTTTTTTAATTTTTTTCATATTGTTCTCCTCCTCCATAACACATAGAATTTATTGTGCCTCTTTTGTTCTGGAGTTGGGGTTCTCCCTTTTCAGCCTCATTGTTTCGTACAACGTGGTTAAACGTAAACATTTGGTTTGAAAACCAAATCGTCTACCAGCGTTTTTTCACGTTTAATGTAACGCTGACAAAAATTAAAATAAACACCCCTTTTCAAAACTTTAATTACTTCTTAATTAAACCGCGCATGCTTTAATACATGCATTTTTTGCCGCATATGTCATCCGTTAATAGGCGCCATCGCGCTTCAAAACGGTTACGGCTGTTTTAAATAACAGCTTAATATCAAGCAAAAAAGACCAGTGATCAATATACTCCGTATCTAAAGCAACTACATCTTCAAAATCAGTAATATTACTACGCCCGCTCACCTGCCACATGCCAGTAATACCAGGGAGTATACTAATACGTCTGCGATGTTTTCTCTCATACTTTTCAACCTCGCTTAC
>CAYVCG010000020.1:0-3264 GCA_964449985.1 uncultured Defluviitaleaceae bacterium | reverse complement strand
GGAGTATACTAATACGTCTGCGATGTTTTCTCTCATACTTTTCAACCTCGCTTACCGTCGGCGGCCTTGTTCCGACAAGGCTCATCTCACGCCGCAAAACATTAAACAGCTGAGGAAGCTCATCAATACTATATTTCCGTATAAATCTTCCAACGCGCGTTATACGGGGATCGTTATCAATCTTAAACATCATACCGTCTTTCATCTTGTTTTCCGAAACAAGTTCTTCTTGCTTTTTCTCCGCATCAATACACATCGAACGGAATTTGTATATCTCAAAAACTTTGCCATTTCGCCCGACACGTTTTTGACGGAAAAATACTGGGCCAGGAGAATCAAGCTTGATAGCAATTGCTGTTATAAGCAGGATCGGCGAAACAATTATAAGACCGGAAGCCGCCACAATAATATCAAAACATGATTTCATAAAAAGCTGAGCGCTGTTTAATGATACATTGTGATATGTAAGTACGGGATATGTTCCAATACTGTATACAAACCGCTTTGTAGAACTCATCTGTTCAAGCGCCATATCAAGGACAAGACGGACGATAAGACCCATCTCCTCGCATATAGACATATATTCCTTTAGATAAAATTCCGTGGCATGATTGTAAACAATAACGACCTCATGTATGTTATTTTCAATTATGTAGCTTTCAAACTTCTCAGCAGTACATATCCGATCATCGTTGTAAGATAAGGTGCTAACAAAATTACAACGAAAGGATGTCATATCCAGATAACGCGTATATTCCTCATATACATCGCTGTTTCCGATAAACATGGAAGCCGGCAATTCTCGTTTTCCAGACGGTATGCATTTCTTAGCAGCCATTCTTCGTAATATCTCAAAATTTGCTGAAGATGCGCAAAACAATAAGAAAAATAGACGACTGGCATCCTTCAGCTGCAACATGAAAAACAATGATATTACAACCAAACCCGCAAACACAACTGACGTAAGTATTCTTGTGACAACTCTGTCAGCATAAGTGAATGTCGTTAGATTGTACATACGCAAAAAAACCATAAATAAAATGAAAACAATAGTAAAAATAAAGAACATCCAGATGTATGTAAATGGCTGAAAGCTGTCATTCCAACAAAATTTATATATACCGGCCGAAAAAATATACGCGGCAATTAACGTTAAAATATCAATAGCTAATAGGGGAAAATTAAACGTGGCCCAAGAATTTTTTTTGCTCATATTTGTGATCCATCCCTTTCATACGAAAGGCTCAAAAAGAAGACGAAACTTAAAAAGCCTCTCGCTTTTTGTAAAATAAAGAAGATATCGTAAGAAAAAATGAAAATACAAATATACAAACAGAGGAGCTTATATAGCAATGATTAGTCAAGGTATGCTTCTCAAATATTCCTGGGAGATATGTATTTGATAAAACAGTACACCCAATATTCTGCGGACTTGATGTCTACAAGAGCGTCATATTTGCATAAATTGCTTAAACTAATTAATGGGTATCACTACTGACAAAGCTCATTTTTACAATAACTTTTACTTAAAAGGTTTTAAAGAGCTTAAAAATTGGTTTTAAAACAAAACCTCTAAAGCAGTAATATTCGCGTGGAAACAGGGTAACACTGGATTTCCGTTTAAAATGTATTGGAAAACCCTTATGTAACCGTGCTCACACATCCCAAATACATTAAACAATAAAGACAAAAATATAGAAAAAACACTCGTTGTATTGCAGACATTTTTGATTACGAGCCATCGCAAGGATTTGATCCTGCGGCTATTTATAAGACAATCACATGGCCTGTGCACATACCATGCAAAACTGCCATCTTTAGCATTGGCAAAAAAAATCGTTTTCAAAATTGTCTAGCCAAAATCCAAATGTCTATAAATGAGCATAAATGTCATTTGTAAACATTCTTTTGATACTGGGAGATATTTTAATGGGGGAGTTATTAACTATTATTATATATATTAATAGTAAGTTATGTCAATTACAAAATGCTAATAATATGTAATTATGGTATAAAATATAATTATATATCACCATAAACCAGAAGAATGTTGGAATATTCCGAATTTACACGACAGACGGTATAAGCATAAAATAGGCAAAAATCATTATTCCCCACCCTGCTTATTGCTGGTTTATAATATAAATAAACTTTAAAAAATTTTATAATCTCTAATTATTTTTCTATAATAACCCATCTTTTATTCCAACTTCTTCCCTATTCTAAAGTGTAGGGTTGCAATTCATAATCACGCAAAATTCTGATAAAAACTTTCATTTCCTTACCATTGCAAAATAATATCTTTTTTGCTAAATTTCGGATAATATTCCTAATTTTACGAATACTACCACTTTAGAAAGGAGTGTTTTTTAATGTTTAAGCACGAAAAACAGATGTTTCATCCGGTTGCTGTAGAAAAACCAAATCCACAGTATGCAGTACTAATGCAGGAGCAGCTAGGAGGCGGCAATGGTGAATTAAAGGCGGCCATGCAGTATATGTCTCAAAGCTTTCGTATCAAGGACCCTGCAATCAAGGATTTGTTTATGGACATTGCAGCTGAAGAATTAAGCCATATGGAGATGGTAGCCCAAACCATCAACCTTTTAAATGGCCATGACGTGGACTATACAACAGTAGATGTGGGTGAAATCCAGACCCATGTCATTCTAGGGCTTAACCCCGGTCTCATAAACTCATCGGGGTATTCGTGGAATGCGGATTACGTCACCGTAACAGGGGATTTATGCGCAGATTTATTGTCAAATATTGCTTCGGAGCAAAGAGCAAAGGTGGTTTATGAATATTTATACCGTCAAATCAACGACAAAAAAGTGAAAGAAACTATTGATTTCCTCTTAAATAGAGAGGAAGCACACAATGCATTGTTCCGCGAAGCCTTTAACAGGGTACAGGATAGCGGTTCGAATAAGGACTTTGGGGTTACAAAAGATTCAAGAATTTATTTTGACCTCTCGAGCCCATCTCCGGCAAACAAGTTTGGCGATACGAAGGCAGCCCCTCCAAGCTTTAATAATCCAAACTCATAGTAAATACCACCCATCATTTGGGTGGTATTTCTTGTATTGCCGGCATACTCTGGTGGTTATCTACTGTGGCGCTCTATAACATCCTCTAGGCTGTAATTTTGGCAGTATTGTTCTAATATGTCGATTGCGGCGTTAGGATTTAGCGATTTAGCCAGCTGTTTAAGTTCATCCCCAGAAAACGGTTGTCCTTGCCCTATACAATAGTTCATATAAT
>CAYVCG010000019.1:0-31475 GCA_964449985.1 uncultured Defluviitaleaceae bacterium | reverse complement strand
GTCATTTTTCTATTATTCACTTTTATAGACTACCTTGTCTGTTTTTATTAATACTTCTTTTGTGTTCATTTCTGGGTCATCCAAAACAGCCTCCAGCAGGCTATTTAATATCTCCCCAACCTTTTCACCTGGTCTAATATTAAATTCATTCATAATATCCATGCCCGTTATAGCAAGCTGCTTTATTGAGCACGCTTCATTTTTTACGACAACTTCATCAAACAGACGGAAGCATTCCTTTAGAATTGGCAAATTTTCTTCCTGAGAAAAACGACTTTGGCCCATTATATCAGCATACTGTATTTGAAGATTTTTATATGCTTTTTCTACCCCAAGCCTGCAAATTAGCTTTCGTATATTTTTCTTTTCGGGCTTCATTCTGTCATCATGTGTGCGAACCAATGCAACAACATCATTTATTGTTTTATTGTCGTATTTAAGTCTTTTCATAATATCAAAAGCTATATCCGCAGATTTTTTCTGGTGCCCATGAAAATGATCTATACCAAGAGCATCAGTTGTTTTGGTCAGAGCCTTGCCTGTATCGTGAAATAGCGCCGTCAAACGCATATCAACAGCAGGAGGAGTATTTTTTAACACCTCAAACGTATGATCATATACGTCTAAATAGTGGTATTTATTATTCTGCCCTATGCCTTTAAGCGCATTAACTTCCGGCATTAACACATCGGAGAAATCATCAAAAAACCTCTTTATATATTGCCAATCCCCCCCGGTTAAAAGCTTATCTATTTCCGTCCGTATCCTTTCGGCAGATATACTAATAAGCTTTTTCTTATTCATCATACATGACTCAACCAAAGAAGCTTCTAATTCAAACTGTAAAACAGCCGAAAATCTGTATGCACGAAGCATCCTTAAATAATCCTCATCAAATCTCTCCTGAGCATTTCCAACGCATCTTATCAGCTTATTTTGCAAATCCTCAAGACCACCAAAAAAATCCACAAGCCCGGTTTTATCATTATATGCCATAGCATTTATCGTAAAATCTCTGCGGCTTAAATCCTCTTTAATATCCTGGGTAAAGCTGACGGTTTCCGGGCGCCTGCCGTCAAAATATTCGCCGTCTATTCTAAACGTTGTTACTTCAAATGATTCATCACCCACAAGCACAGTAACCGTTCCGTGCTTCAATCCGGTTGGTATTGCCCTGCTTTTAAAAATCTCCATAACAATATCTGGGGAGGCTGATGTAGTGATATCCCAGTCCTGGGGGTTTTTACCCAAAATACTGTCCCTTACGCAACCACCGACAGCATATGCCTCGTAGTCTTTCTCATAAAGCTTATTTATTATATAATTCACGTTCTCTGGCAAATCGATGTTAACTTTATATTCTTTGGTTTCTATTGCAATCCACCCCGTATCAAATTTTCAGGCTAAATTTATTTATGCATATAATCACAAAAAAGCTTATTTCCCATATTATGATATTATATGAAGCGCATGTATCCAGCTGTTTCGTTTGGAAGCCGCCGTAAACCGCTAAAACGGCACGCTTATTACGAATTTGGACTGTGTTTCAAATTAGATTACAAAACAATTTCAAAAAATGGTTTTTGAAGGAGGATTTTTATGCCAACGTTTGAATTCAACAACAACAAACACCACGAACACAATGAACCCGCTCAGGTTCAGGGAGTTATGGACGAATGCCACGATCATAGGCGCCTTAGGGAAGAATGCATAATAACATTTAAGGTGTATGATGCGTGCAGACACCCAAACTGTTGCTTACTACACCATATGGGCGTAAGGAAATCAAACAGACCCTTCATCATCTATAAAATAATAATATATATCAAAGGTATTGTGTTTCTTGCTATACACTATGTGGTTGATAATGGCTGATATAGCTTTATTTTTTTCGGTTAGGCTTTCATCCGAAGACAAAATATCATAAATGCCTGTTATAGCATGTTGATTTGCCAAGCATTCGTCAACTGTTTGCAGCTCTTCCAACCTCTTGTTTATCAAGCCTATCTTTTCATTAACGGCTATCTTGTTTTCAACATATTCCTCCGCCGTGTCTATGCCGGATAAAACTAGTTCTTTTGCTTTTGCAAGCTGTAGCTTGTATTTAGAAAGTTGTTTCATACAGTGTTCTTTTTCCAGCTCTGATGCATTATCTGGTTCAAGTTGTTTTTCAAAAATATATGAGCCAAGCTCCAAGCTATCATCAGCGATGCATCCAAGCACGGTTTTCTCCAGCTTTTCGACGGTAATCCTTTGGGGCTCAATGCAACCGCCCGATAGATACTTACTGCATCTGAACGCACTTTTCCGGCCTGAGCTGCCCTTTCCAAACGACAAAGTCGTTCCGCAGGCACTGCATTTAATAAGACCTCTTAACCAATGAGTGGTTATCCCTGCATCACGATTGCAATGGGGTATCAGTCTTTTCTGCCGCGCTCTTATAAGAAGATTGGCTTCCTGCCAAAGCTTTTCATCAACGATGCCATCATGCTTTCCGTCAACAATTATCGTATCAGGGTTATTAAAATCGCGTCTGCTGACAGCAGCTCCAGTCGGAGTCCAGCGTATTTTGCCTATATAAACCGGGTTGTAAATTATATACTCTATAAGGCGCGAATCAAACGGGTTACCGCGTTTCGTTTTAAAACCCATAACATTAATACTACTTGCAATTGACCTCAGACTATCGTTATTATAAACATATCTGCTAAAAATGCTTCTTACGGCTTCTGCTTCCTCACCATCGGGCGTAAGCAATCCGTTTATCATCCTATAACCAAAAGGAGCCGGGGTTTGCAACTCCCCTCGAAACGCTTTTTCTGTCATACCCTTTTTAACCTCATCCGATAGGTTTAGACTGTAGTATTCCGCCATGGCCTCCAGCATAGCCTCCAAAATAACGGAAAACTTATCATCCTCAAGCTGTTCGGTTATGCTTATGACCCTTATATCACATTCTTTCCTCAAAAGAGATTTATAGACAATACTATCCTCCCTTGATCTTGCAAACCTATCAAATTTATGAACCAAAATAACGTCAAATGGTTTCGGCTTGAGCTTTGCCATGCCTACCATCTGTTGAAAACCGGGGCGTTTATCCGCGCGTCTCCCCGATATACCCTCATCTTTAAAAATAAATTCCTCTTTAATTTTCATACTATTTTTTTCAGCATATTGAATTATTGCTCTCATTTGTGCGTCGGGAGAAAACTCCGTTTGATCATCGGTAGAAACCCTAATGTAAACGGCCGCGTTTTGCATAAAAACCTCCGCACATGCCAAATTTATAAAGCCATTCTATCATAATATAATTTGCAATACAAGTAAACGCTAAATTAATATAGCGTTTAGATAATCAAATACTTTTCTTTTTATATCCAATTCTTCGCATTCCTCCGGCAAATACAGCCTCTAAAAGCTTTCTTCGTTCGTCGGGGTCTAGCATCTGTAGGTCAATTGTTTTTAAAATCTCACCTTTTTTATTTATTTGCAATACATATTTTTTTATGGTTTCTTCGCTCATAAAATCCCGCCTTAATACATTTGTAAAATGTATATTCACTTAAACAAGTCCGTTTTCCTTCGAAAATAAAAAACAGCCGCCACTAAAGACGACTGTTTTGCTATTTAAGTTATTTACTTTCCATTTCTTTCTTCCTGTCATTAATAACCTTTTGCTGAACCTCCGGCGTTGCTTCCTCATAGCGGTCAAACTCCATAATGAATTCGCCCCTGCCTTGAGTCATAGAACGAAGGTCAATAGCGTATTTAAACATTTCCGCCAAAGGTACTTCTGCGGATATAACCTGTTTATTTCCACTCTTGTTCATACCGAGGATTCTTCCGCGGCGTTTGTTCATATCACCCATAATATCGCCTGTATAATCATCCGGCACAGTGACATCAACTTTCGCAATAGGCTCTAAGATAGCACTTTTTCCTTTGTTAAACGCTTCTTTAAATGCTATGCTTGTCGCAAGTTTGAATGCCATTTCGGACGAGTCAACGTCATGATAGGAACCATCAACAAGCGTTGCTTTTATGCCGACAACGGGATAACCTGCAATCGGGCCTGCTTTAACGCATTCCTGAATACCTTTTTCAACCGCAGGGAAGTATCCCCTAGGAACGGCGCCACCGAATATCTTTTCTTCAAATATGTATGAAATAGAATTGTCCCCAGCTGGTTCAAACTCTATCCAAACATCGCCGTATTGGCCATGGCCGCCTGATTGTTTCTTATGTTTACCTTGCACCTTAATCTTTGATTTAAGCATCTCACGATAAGGCACTGTGGGCGTTACCAAGTCAACCTCCAATTTATATCTGTTTTTAAGCTTATTAACCAACACATCCAAATGCGAATCGCCGATACCATATACGACGGATTCCTTCGTTTCTTTATCAATCGTGAATTTAAGCGTTTTGTCTTCCTCAAGAAGCTTTGAAAAAGCTTGGGATATTTTATCCTCATCGCCTTTACCCTTAGGAACAACAGCCATAGAATAGAGAGCCGGTGGAAAATTTATATCCGCTAAAATAATCGGGTTTTCTTTCGCACATAACGTATCCTGAGTCGCAGTGTTTGAAAGCTTTGCTATAGCTCCTATATCACCTGCACGGATTTCGTCAACCTCTATCTGTTCTTTACCTCGCATAACATAAACTCTAGAGACCTTTTCCATAAAATCTTTCTTTGTGTTATACAAAGGCATATCCTTCTTAACAACACCAGAACACACCCTAAACAAGCTCAGTCTTCCAACATATGGGTCTGCAATTGTTTTAAAAACAAAAGCGGAAACCGGAGCGCTTTCTTCACATTTTATCTCAATCTCTTCATCAGTCTTTGCGTTGGTTGCTTTCATAGTTTTGCAAAGCTCGCCCGCTGGCGGAAGGAACGTATCAATAGAGTTCATAAGCACTCTTACACCGATATTATTAACAGCTGAGCCGCAAAGAACAGGGGTAACTATACATTCTGCAATACCTTTTCTAACACCGTGCTGTATTTCCTCAATTGTGAATGGCTCTTCGCTGAAAAATTTCTCCATAAGATCGTCATCAGTTTCAGCAACAGCTTCCTCTATCATGGAATGCATGGTATCAACCTCGCCCTCCATGCCAGCAGGAACCGGGCAATCCTCCGTACGGCCGGAAACAAACTTTCTACCCTCTTTTTTGATTGCATTAACAAATCCGGCAAACTTGCCGTTTTCTTTAAAAGGAACTTGCAACGGAGCAATGCTCTTGCCGAATTTTTCTTTCAAAGATTCAACAACCTTGTCCATATCGGCATTATCATCATCCATGCCATTAACAAAAATCATTCTTGGGAGGTTCAGTTCCGAAGCATATTCCCATGCTTTTTCGGTTCCAACCTCTATGCCGGATTTTGCGGAAACAACTATCAAAGCCATATCAGCGACTCTAAGAGCCTGCTTTACTTCTCCAACAAAGTCAAAATAACCGGGCACATCGATAAAGTTTATCTTTGAGTTTTTCCATTCGATAGGGATAACAGATGCACTGATAGAAACCTTTCTTCTTATCTCTTCCGGGTCATAGTCGCTCACGGTGTTGCCTTCATCGACTTTACCAAGCCTTGTAGTAAGCCCTGCAACATTAAGCGCTGCTTCAATAATGGTTGTTTTGCCGCAACCACTATGACCCAGCACGACTACGTTTCTTACCTCGTTTGACGAATAAACCTTCATACTTATACTTTACCTCCTCTTTATTAAGCAAAAATCCTATATTTCAAGCAAAACTAATATATACTTTAAGCTATGCAACACTTGCTATACAGATTTTGCATATATAATTAATGCTAATGCTAACTATGTTTATAACAATTCTACACTTTAGCTTAATACCCTTTTAGTATTTTGTCAACTTTATATTCTTTATAATACTGCACAAAACGACATCTTGTGCTTTGTGCAACATCCCCTTTAAAGTTTTAAAGTTTTTTATTGTTAACTATTGACCTTAAAAGTCATTAATTGTACAATATACAATAATCGTTAATAAACATATTATTTGGAGATGAAAATAATGATAAATTATAGAAAAGAAATTAGCCAGTTAACCCCATATGTTCCCGGCAAGCCTATTGACGACGTTAAAAGGGAATATAATCTTACTGATGTTGTTAAAATCGCTTCCAACGAAAACCCTTATGGCTGTTCCGAGCAATCAAAACAAGCAGTTGTCGAATGCCTTAAAAACCCAGAGCTTTATCCAGACGGTTATTGCACAGACCTTAGAAAGGCTGTTTCGGCATTTTATAATGTGGATGAAAAATCACTTATTTTCGGTTGCGGTACAGATGAAATCATCTCAATGCTGGGCAAAGTATTTATTAATCCCGGCGACGAATGCGTTACCGCGGAAACGACTTTTTCTCAGTATGCGGCTTCCGTTAACTCCATGGGCGGAACTATGATTTATGCGCCTATGAAGGACTATGGCTTTGATTTAAATGCTTTGGCTGAAAGAATAACAGATAAAACGAAAATAGTTTTTGTTGCAAATCCTAATAACCCCACAGGCTCATATCATACGAATGACGAACAGCTTGAATTCCTTAAAAAAGTTCCTGAAAACGTTCTCGTAGTTATGGACGAGGCTTATGCTGAATATGTGGACGCTAAAGATTATCCGGATACACTTTCTCACATGAAGACTTACAAAAACATTATGCTGTTAAAAACGTTTTCAAAAGGCTATGGTCTTGCTTCCATGCGCGTTGGTTTTGGAATCGCCGAGCCTGAAATAATCAACCTGTTTGAAAAAATAAGAAACCCATTTAACGTTCCGATACCGGCGCAGGTCGCTGCAACTGCCGCTATTAATGACCAAGCGTTCGTTAAATCCACATTTGAAAAAAATAAAGCTGTTAAGGAATATTTATATAAAGAGTTTGAGGAAATGGGACTTTACTACATCCCGACCCAAACCAATTTTATTATGGTGGACACAAAGCTTGATAGCTCTAAACTATTTATCGAATTAATGAAAAAAGGCTATATAATCCGTCCGGGTTGTGCATTCGGCATGGATACGTTCCTTCGCGTTTCGTTTGGAACAATGGAACAGATGCAGGGATTTATTAAAGTATTAAAAGAGCTTTTGAAATAAAGTTTTCACGATGACGACAAATACTAAAACGGACGGCCAAAGGCCGCCCCTACAAATGCGTAAAACCAAATTTCTGTAGGGGCGCGCATTGTGCGTCCGTATTGGTCTTTTTATTCTAGCAACAGATTGGTGGCATTATTTATGAAAACCGCTTGCATTATCGGGCTTGGCCTCATAGGCGGCTCCCTTGCAAAGGCTTTAAAACAGAAGGCCGGTTTTACGCGCATAACTGCTTTTGGCAGAAACGAAACTTCCCTAAAACTTGCCTTGGATGAAAACGTTATTGATAACTATTGGACGAATTTAAACGATATCGATTTTGATTGTGATATCGTTTTTATTTGTACGCCTGTTACAAGAGCTATTGAACTATTGGCTGAAATATCAAAAAGAACCCCTGCTTCTTGCATAATTACAGACGTGGGAAGCACTAAAGCAACTATCGTTGAAGCGGCAACTGCTCTAGGCGTTAGGAATTTCGTTGGTGGGCATCCCATGGCTGGCTCTGAAAAATCCGGCTATGGTGCATCGACCGAATTCTTGTTTGAAAACGCTTTTTATCTTATAACACCGTCGGAGTATAATACTGATAAACAAGTTGAAAGCCTTAAAGATGTTGTTTTAAAGATTGGTGCTATACCCGTCATTGTGGATGCAAAAAGGCACGACCATATCGTTGCTGCCGTGAGCCATCTGCCACACGTTATTGCAGCGAGCCTAGTTAACACTGTGGCGCATTCGGACGATGCGGAGCAAAACATGCATACCATAGCAGCCGGAGGATTTAAAGATATAACAAGAATTGCTTCGTCGGACAGCGATATGTGGCAAAACATATGCATGGAAAACGATATGGAGATTCTGAACCTAATCAGCGTTTTTAAGGATCAGTTAAACGGCTTTGAGCAATATATAAAAAGCAAAAACGGAAATGCTTTATGGGATATGTTTAAATCAGCGCGAGAATATAGGGACTCCTTTGATTCCAGAAGCTCTAACAATTATTTCAAGACGTATAATATCAACGTTGATGTCGTCGATAAACCCGGAAGTATTGCAACAATAGCAACTTTGCTTAGCGTTAATAGCATTAATATAAAGAACATCGGTATAATAAACAACCGCGAACATCAGGCGGGAGCTTTGCAAATAACCTTTGGTAAAGAAGATGAAATGAAAAAAAGCGTTGATATATTGCGGAACATGAACTATTCCGTTTATATAAACTAGTTTGTTATGAAATGGGTTGTTAATAATGAATACAGAAGTTTTTCCAAGAAAAAGTATAAACGGACGGTTCACAGTTCCCGGCGATAAGTCGATTTCCCACAGGGCAGTTATGTTTTCTGCCTTAGCGGAAGGAACAGCTGAAATAGACGGCTTTTTAACTGGAGAAGATTGTCTTTCTACAATAGATTGTTTCAGAAATCTTGGTATAAACATTGAACAAAACGGAACAAAGGTGACCGTTTATGGCAAGGGGCTTAACGGCTTATCAAAACCGTCTGGCGTTTTATATGCAGGCAACAGCGGAACAACAGTTCGCCTGATGTCCGGAATTTTATCAGGTCAACCCTTCTCCTGCGAAATTACGGGAGATAGTTCAATACAAAAACGCCCTATGGATCGCGTGATCACTCCCCTCAGGCAAATGGGAGCCAAAATTTTCGGCGCAAATAGCAAAAGCTTTGCCCCGCTGACGATTAACCCCTCCAAATTAAAAGGCATAACGTATGAGCTTCCTGTTGCCAGCGCTCAGGTAAAATCGGCGATATTGCTTGCAAGCCTTTTTGCTGAATCGGAAACGACGATAATTGAGCCTGAAAAGACAAGAGACCATACAGAAATCATGCTCAATCATCTTGGCGCAAATATAGAAACAAACGGAAACACAATAATCAGCCGCCCTGTTAAGCAGCTATTTGCTAAAAACATAAAAATCCCCGGCGATATCTCTTCGGCAGCGTTTTTGATTGTTGCTGCGCTTATCCTGCCCGATTCCCATATTATTATTGAAAACATCGGCGTAAACGAAACAAGAATAGGCATTATCACTGCCCTTAAAGAAATGGGTGGAAATATATCCCTCCTAAACGAAAGAGCAGAAAGCGGAGAGCCTGTCGCTGATATAGAGGTTAAATCGTCGGAACTGAAAGGCATAACTATCGGGGGTAGCATTATACCTAAAATGATTGACGAAATACCTGTTTTATCAGTAGCTGCTTTGTTTGCAAAAGGTAAAACGATTATAAAGGATGCGGCAGAGTTAAAGGTTAAAGAATCCAACAGAATAAAAACAATGTCTGAAGAACTAGGAAAACTTGGCGCTCAGATAACTGAGACAGATGACGGCATGATTATAACCGGAGGACATTTGTTAAAAGGCGCGAATGTGGAAAGTCATAACGACCACAGAGTCGCTATGAGCCTTGCTATAGCCGCCTTGAGGGCAGAAGGAAGCACGAAAATAACAGGGGCTGAATGCACGGATATTTCATTCCCCGGGTTTTGGGATATTATAAGTAATTTATGATAGTTACAATAGCCAGAATAAGCTAAAAATCCAAAAGGAGCGGTTAAAATGAAATTCGAAGTATTCATTAATTTTGATGGCAACTGTCGTGAAGCTGTAGAATTCTATGCAAAGGTATTCAAATCAGAGGTTAAAAGCCTAATGACCTATGAGCAAGCGCCTCCTGATCCCAACTATGCCCTGCCGGAATCTGATAAAGATAGGGTTATGTATGCAGACGTTCAAATAGGAAACCTAACCGCCATGTTTATGGACATGCCTTCAGGAATGCCACTTATAAAGGGCAATAACATCACGCCAACAATAAGCGTTAATGACATTGAAGAAGTTAAAAGACTGTATAACGAATTAAAGGCAGACGGAAAAGTCGAGATGGAGCTTCAAAAAACCTTCTACAGCGATCTATATGGTATGGTTACAGATAAATTCGGTTTGATTTGGCAGATTTTGCACTATGATAGAAATGAATAAGAGTTAGCATCAAAAAAGGGCTGGTGCTTATTGCATCCCGCCCTTTTTAATGCTAATAAAATTTGCATTGCATTAAGTGCTATTAATGTCTGAAATGCCTCATTTCAGTAAATACCATGGCGATTCCGTATTTGTCGCAAGCCTCTATAGAATCTTTATCATTAATTGATCCACCGGGCTGAATAATAGCGGTTATGCCTGCCTGCGCAGCCGCTTCCACACAATCCGGGAATGGGAAATAAGCATCGGATGCCAACACAGCGCCTTTTAAAGCATCTGCACCCAAGAACTCGGTTCCATGCTCAATAGCTTGCTTGCAAGCCCAAATCCTGTTAACCTGCCCCGGCCCAATACCGACAGACTGTTTGTCTTTTCCGATAGCTATACCGTTTGATTTAACATATTTTACGACCTTCCAAGTAAACAGCATGTCCTCAATTTCCTCATTAGTTGGTTGGCGCTTTGTCACGCATGTAAACTCAGTGTCCGGCATTAAACAATTATCAATTCCTTGAACAAGCAAACCGCCGGAAACCTTCTTAAAGTCCAACGCGCCTTCTGGCTGTTTTTGCTCAACATTTTCTAATTTTAATATTCTTATATTCTTCTTTGTTTTCAACACTTCCAACGCATCATCAGAGAATGACGGCGCAAGTATTATTTCAATAAATATTTTGTTTATTTCTTTTGCTGTTGCTTCATCAATCTCTCTGTTGCAAACAACTATACCGCCAAAAATTGAAACAGGGTCCGCGTTATACGCTTTCATATAAGCTTCGTAAACAGTGTCTGCCGAGCCAACACCGCATGGATTAGAATGCTTGCAAGCAACAATAGTAGGCTCCGAATATTCCTTCAACAGCTCTAACGCGCCATTAGTATCATTAATATTGTTAAAAGAAAGTTCTTTTCCGTGAAGCTGGACTATATCCGTCAGCATACCTTTCGTGTTTCCAACCTCTTTATAGAAAGCAGCGGTTTGATGCGGGTTTTCGCCGTAGCGCATCTCTTGAACCTTTTCATAAGTAAAGTTTAGTGTTTGAGGATATTGCTCTATGCCTGCCTTATCTTTTAAATATGAAGCGATTAAGCTGTCATAATGAGCGGTGTGCATAAACACTTTTGCAGCAAGATAGAAATTCGTTTCAGCGCTAACGCTTCCATTTTGTTTTATCTCTGAAAGCACCTTTTCATAATCAACAGGATCAGTCACAACGCTAACATTCTGATAATTTTTTGCTGCTGCGCGAAGCATTGTTGGCCCGCCAATATCAATATTTTCAATAGCAACATCCAATGCTACGTTTTCCTTTAAAATAGTTTCTTTAAACGGGTAAAGGTTAACAACAATCAAGTCTATAGGCTCAATGCCAAGCTCGCCTATTTGGCGCATATGCTCGGAATTTGAGCGCATTGCAAGTATACCGCCGTGGATTTTTGGATGCAGCGTTTTCACTCTTCCGTCAAGACATTCCGGAAAGCCGGTCACATCAGAAACACCAGTAACAGCGATACCGGCATCCTCCAAAGCCTTATGCGTTCCGCCTGTCGAGATTATTTCGAAACCATTTTCACAAAGAGCTTTTGCAAACTCAATAATACCGATTTTATCCGATACGCTAATCAATGCTTTTTTCATGTTCAAGACCCCTCATATTTTAAAAATATGTTGAAATGATAACACAAAATAATTATATCGTCAATTAAATATGACAAAAACAGCCTACTCTTTACTTGCTGCTAAAAACATGATATTATCAAACATAGATTTTTTTTGATAAGAGTGGAGTGATACCTATTTTAGCAACATACGACTATCATATACATACAAATTTTTCTCATGATGCAGACGATGCTATGGAGCATATGATAATAAGTGCAAAAAACCTCGGGCTTAAAGAAATTGTATTTACAGATCATTATGACTATGTCTACCCTGATCTTCCATATCCGTGCCAAATTAATTATCGGCTGTATTATAATGAATTAGTGCGCCTTAAAGAAAAATACAGCGATGACTTAAATATAATGTTTGGGGTCGAAGTAGCTTTGGGGCCTGAGCTTGCTGACAATATAGCAGGCTTTGTAAACGCTTATGATTTTGATTTTGTTATCGGATCTGTGCATGATATGTATGGAAAGGATTTTTATTTTGATAACTTCTTTGAAGGAAAGACAAAAACAGAAGCGTACAACTCGTATTTGGATTATTTGCTTGAAAGCATAAAAAAAACAACTGAAATATGCGTTGTCGGGCATTTGGACTATGTCTCCAGATATAGCGGGTATGCTGATCCGTTTATAAGCTATGATGAATTTAAAGAACCGTTGGACAAAATACTGATTGAGCTGATTTCAACAGGCAGAGGCATCGAAGTTAACACATCAGGATACCGCTACGGAATAGAAAACGTTTATCCAAATATCGATATACTAAAACGATATAAACAACTTGGTGGAGAAATAATAACAGCCGGCTCTGATGCTCATAAGGCGAAAGACGTCGGCAGGGATCTGGACAAGGCATATGGATTTCTAAAGCAGGCCGGGTTTGAATACGTAACTATTTTTAGAAAACGCAAGCCGGAATTTATCAAGATATAAAAATGAGGGGACTTTTTAATCCCCCCATTCACGATGTTGACAAATATTAAAATTTCTAACGGACGGCCAATGGCCGCCCCTACAAATGGCGTAAAACCGGAATTTCTGTAGGGGCGCGCATTGCGCGTCCGTATTGTTCGATTAATAGTCGACAGCCTGAACATTGGGGGACTTTTTAATCCCCCCATTCATTTTATCATAATTACACAATCGTGCCTCCGCAGGCTATGCAACCGTTATCATAAAAAACGGCTGCCTGGCCAGGCGTCGGAGCGCGTTGTGGCTCATCAAAATCACATTGTATTAATGCTCCGTTCATTTTAATTGTACACGGAGACGGCTTTTGATTATACCGAAGCTTTCCCATAACCCGCATCTCACCATCCAACTGGCTGATGCCCATAAAATTAATGCCGTCAACAAAAACCCTTGAACAAAACAATTCATCATGCTCAGACAAAACAACCTCATTCGTTTTTGCATTTATTGCCTTAACAAACATTGGTTTGCCAAATGTTACGCCAAGGCCTTTTCTTTGACCAACCGTATAATGAATAATCCCTTTATGCTTTGCAAGCACATTGCCGTTTATATCGACAAAGTTGCCTTCTGGTATGTCCTCGCGATAATTGCGTTTTATATAATTAACATATCCTTCTTCGTCGGATATAAAACAAATTTCCTGGCTATCCGGCTTATCAGCAACCGTAAGCCCGATTTCGGCGGCTATATTTCTCACCTGCGTCTTATTATAATTCCACAAAGGCATCAACGTATGCTCCAATTGATGCTGAGTCAAACGGTATAGCACATAAGTCTGATCCTTTGAGGCATCCTCCGGCATTTTTATTGTATATCGCCCTGTTTCCGGATGAGTAAGGACTTGCGCATAATGGCCTGTGGCTATATATTCTGCTCCCATTTCCTTAGCCTTTTTCATGAGAGCTTCCCATTTTACATAATGGTTGCAAACGATACACGGATTTGGCGTTTTGCCGTTTAAATATTCATTTATAAAATACTTAACGACCTTTTCATCAAAAATATCTTTAAAATTCAAAACATGATGCTCTATGCCCAAAATCCCAGCAACTTCACGTGCATCATCAACCGCCGTAATACCACAACGGCCTTCAGAATCCTTTTGTGTTACGCTCCCCTCATCGTGCCAAACCTGCATTGTTACACCAATAACGTCGTATCCCTGGCTTTTTAAAATATAAGCCGATACAGAGCTGTCAACCCCTCCGGACATTCCTATTACTATCTTTTTTCCCATAACTTTTCCCTTCACTATAGCGAAATGGCCTAAAAATAATTTCACTACATTCCTTAGTTGCTAAAACAGCTGTTACTATGAATTATAAGCAATGCTGTCTTCTTCCAAATGCCCATGCCCGTCTTCTTCATCTTTTGGAGGTTCTAACCCCTCTATGACAATGCCATTTTTCTGAGCATAATCCCAAAGAGCTGCTTGAACAGCTTCCTCTGCAAGGCAAGAGCAATGCACTTTTACAGGAGGAAGGCCGTTTAATGCCTCCATAACGGTTTTGTTTGTTATTTTCATGGCATCCTCTATGGATTTTCCAATAATCAATTCGGTCGCCATACTGCTTGTTGCGATAGCTGCTCCACAGCCAAATGTTTTAAATTTTGCATCGATTATGATGCCATCCTCTATTTTAAGATCAACCTTCATAATATCTCCGCATTTTGCGTTACCGACAGTCCCGCTTCCGCTTGCTTTCTCTATTTCTCCAACATTTCGAGGATTCATAAAATGATCCATAACTTCTTTGCTGTATTCCATAAAATTATCTCCTTTACCGTGTTTTTAAATCATTTGTTTGACACCATCGGCTTTAAAAAGCGGCGACATCTGCCTTAATTTTTCAATAATCTTGGGCAACTCTTCCAGAACTCTTAAAACGTCTTCCTCTGTGTTATATTTACCCAAGCTCATCCTTACAGAACCGTGAGCGATTTCATGAGGAAGCCCAATAGATAAAAGCACGTGGGAAGGATCCAAAGAGCCAGACGTGCAGGCGGAACCGCTGGAAGCATAAATTCCTCTCATCTCCAGAGATAACAGAATTGATTCCCCTTCGATATATCTAAAAGAAATATTAACATTGCCGGGCAGGCGTTTATCTCTGTCACCATTAAGCCTTGTTTCCGGAATTGTTTTTAAAATGCCGTCAATCAGCATGTTTCTGAGCTTTGTTTCCCTTTCTACTTCCCTATCCATATCCTTCATAACCAGTTCCGTTGCTTTTGCAAAACCGACTATACCGGCTACGTTTTCAGTTCCTGCCCTGCGGTTTCTTTCCTGCGCACCGCCATGAATCAGCGGCGTAAGTTTGACACCTTTGCGGATAAATAACGCACCAACGCCTTTTGGGCCATAAATCTTATGCGCGGAAACAGAGAGCAAATCAATATTCATATCTTTGACATCGATTTTCACATGCCCCAAAGCCTGAACAGCATCGGTATGGAAAATAATCCCTTTTTCCCTTGCAGTCGCGCCTATTTCTTTAATCGGCTGCAATGTTCCTATTTCGTTGTTCGCAAACATTATCGTAATCAAAATCGTTGTCGGCCTTATTGCCGCTTTTAAATCCTCTATATCAATTATGCCGTTTTCCTTTACAGGAAGATAAGTTATTTCAAAACCCCTTGATTCAAGATATTCGCACGTATGCAAAACGGCATGATGCTCTATTTTTGTCGTAATAATATGATTGCCTTTAGCTGAGTAGGCGTCTGCAACGCCTTTTATCGCCCAGTTGTCGGCTTCCGATCCGGATGCAGTGAAAAAAAGCTCATTATCTTCTGCATTTATTGCCTTTGCTATGATTCCGCGAGAGAGTTCTACACACTTTTTAGATTCCCTAGCTATTTCATAAACGCTTGACGGATTTCCATAATTTTCGCAGAAATATTTACTCATAGCTTCAAAAACGGTTTTATCAACTTGTGTGGTAGCTGCATTGTCAAGATATATTTTTGTCATTCCACAAAATCTCCTTCCATTCTATTACCGCTTGCCAACTCCGACAAACTAATAGAGTCAACAACGTCATTAAGTCTTTCATAAATCTTTCCCCAAACGGTCTTTGTCGCACAACTTCCACAATCTGCCGTTCCGCATGAACAATCCGCCGATTCAAGGCATTCTACAGGAGATAGCGAACCTTCTAAGGCACGCAATATATCGCCGACGGATATTTTGGAAGGGTCTGTATTTAAAATATAACCACCCGAAGCCCCACGCATACTTTTTAAAAAGCCGGATTTCTTCAAAATGGCTACAATCTGCTCTAAGTAATTTTCAGGTATTCCTTGGCGCTCTGCAATGCTTTTTAGCGTAACGCATCTACCGCCAGTACCCTCCGAGGCTATGTCTATCATTGCTTTAAGGCCATAACGCCCTCGCGTGGATATTTTCATTAAACCACCTCATAATAAAAATTGCTGTAAAAAAATAATACCACTTAAACAAATTAATGTCAAGTGGTTTACTAGGAATTAAATTTAAGAGTTTTTTATAAGCATGAATTAGTCTTTCTTACATGCTTTCTATCGTTTCCATAACATAATCAGCAAACTGCTGGGATGTGGCACCCGTGTCTCTACCTGTTATAACAAGTTTTTTCTCAGTAATTGTGCAAATATCCAAAGCCTTTGAAAGCTTATCAGCAGCATCGCCATAACCTATATGAGAAAGCAACATAGCCGCCGCGCGCATAACGCTGCAAGGGTCTGCGTAAATATCTCTGCCCTCGTCAACCATACGCGGAGCAGAACCATGAATCGCCTCAAACATGGAATATCTCTTGCCAAGATTAGCGCTTCCCGCAGTTCCGACGCCGCCCTGGAACTCAGCAGCTTCGTCAGTCAAAATATCGCCGTATAGGTTCGGCAGAACAAGCACTTGAAATTGTGTCCTGCGTTTTTCGTCAATCAGTTTTGCGGTCATAATATCTATATACCAGTCGTCTGCTTCTATCTCCGGATACTTTTTAGCTATTTCTTTAAATATATTCAAGAACTTACCGTCTGTTGTCTTAATAACGTTTGCTTTTGTAACTGCTGTTACTCTGGTTTTACCATTATTACGAGCAAATTCAAATGCAGCTTCAATAATACGTCTGGAGCCTTCTGTCGTTGCAACAGTAAAATCTACAGCCAAATCGTCATTAACGTCAAACCCTTTGCTTCCCAAAGCATATGCGCCTTCGGTATTTTCTCTGAAAAACGTCCAGTCTATGCCTAGCTCCGGAACCTTAACAGGGCGCACATTCGCAAACAAATCCAGCTCTTTTCTCATAGCAACGTTCGCGCTTTCGATATTTGTGGAGTAGTCACCTGCTCTTGGCGTCGTTGTTGGGCCTTTTAAAATAACATGGCATTTCTTTAGCTCTTCGAGAGAGCTTTCTGGTATTGCGCGGTTTTCTTTAAGCCTGTTTTCCAGAGTCATATCCGTAATCTCGTTGAACTCTACTTTGCCATCTTTAACAGCGTCACTTAATAAGTATTTCAAAACCCTGCCTGCCTGAGCAGTTATAGCCGGGCCAATTCCGTCGCCACCGACTATTCCAACAATAATCTTGTCAAGCTCTTTATAATTTATAAAATCCTTCTGCTGGTTTAATTTTTCCACCCTATCCAACTGCTGTTCCAAAAGTTTCCCGAATTTTTCCTTTGCTGCTTCAATTTGTTCCCTGTTCATCAGTTTTCTCCCCGCCTTTATTATCGTTATAATCCATAACGGTTTTTTTAGTTATTCGTTCAAGCTCGCTATCCGCTATAACCGTTACGCGCCCATTCTCGTATTGCTCGTCAACCCATTTTTTTATACTTACAATAACAGGATGCTTTTTGTCAAAAGCTTCATCACCCGAAAGATTGTAATATCCGTTTACCCAATGGGCTATGCCCGCAAGGCCGGACGTGTTTGATATAGCTATTTTGCACGGACGATTTAAAAGCTTTTCCGTATCAAATATATTATATATCTCTTCGTTTTTAAGAAGCCCATCCGCATGTATGCCAGCTCTTGTAACGTTAAAGTCTCTACCAACAAATGGCGTTTGAGACGGAATCTTATATCCTATTTCCTTTTCAAAATATTGCGCTATCTCGGTTATAGCCGTTGTATCCATTCCGTCAAGCGTTCCTCTCAGCTGTGCATATTCCATAACCATAGCTTCAAGTGGTGTATTGCCAGTACGTTCACCAATACCCAAGACGGAACAGTTAACGCTGCAAGCCCCATAGAGCCATGCATAAGAGGCGTTTGTCACAGCGCGGTAAAAATCGTTATGCCCGTGCCATTCCAAAAGCTCATGAGGAACACCGGCATGATGATGAAGGCCATAAATAATACCTTGTACGCTTCTTGGCAGAACCGAGCCGGGATAAGTTATACCAAATCCCATAGTGTCACAAGCGCGGATTTTAATAGGAACGCCTGTTTCTTCCATAAGCTTCATTAATTCGTTTGCAAACGGCACAACAAAGCCATAAAAATCAGCTCTCGTTATATCCTCAAAATGACAACGCGGCCTTATGCCGTATTCTATACAATCACGAACAACAGATAAATAATGTTCAATAATCTGCGCCCGAGACATATGCATTTTATAAAATATGTGATAATCCGAACAGCTTACTAAAACACCAGTTTCCTTTAAACCGATGTTTTTTACAAGCTCAAAATCCTTTTTGGATGCTCTAATCCAGCTTGTTATCTCAGGAAACTCATATCCCAGCTCCAAACATTTGAAAACTGCATCCAAATCCTTTTTCGTATATAAAAAGAATTCGCTTTGACGAATCAAGCCTTTTGGCCCGCCAAGCTTATGTAATAATTTATAAACATCGACGATCTGCTGGGTCGTATATGGTTCTCTGGATTGCTGCCCATCACGAAACGTCGTATCAGTAATCCAGATTTGCTCCGGCATATCTATCGGAACAAGCCTGTGATTAAAAGCTATTTTAGGCACTTCGCCATAGCTGAAAAGATTTCTGTATAAATTCGGTTCCTTAACATTTTGCAGGACGTAATTAAACTCCCTGCGTTCCAACAAATTTGTTTTGCTGTTAAAAACAAACATCAAATACCCCCATTCTAGATGCACATCAATCAAGTTATAAATTGATGGCGGTTTCCAAAGCGACTTCCATCATATCAGTAAAAGCTGATTGTCGCTCGTCAGACGTTGTGGATTCGCCTGTAAAAATACAATCAGAAACAGTCAGTATACACAAGGCCTTTTTACCCAACCTAGCCGCATTCATAAACAACGCGGCAGACTCCATCTCAACCGCGAGCACACCCATCTTCTGCCAATTCTTCATGGCCTCACTATCGTCGTTATAAAATAAGTCACTGGACAAAACATTCCCGACCTTAAACCTTAAACCGAGCTTTTTGGCTTCGTTAACAGCGCACTCTAATAAATCATAGCTTGCTATGGGCGCATAACTGCCTTTTAGGTTATACCCGGACGCATAATTAGAATCATAACACGAACCCATCGCAAAAACAATATCTTTTAATTTAAGATCCTGCGCAATACCACCCGCTGTTCCTATTCTAATGATATTTTGAACGCCGTAAAAACCAAACAATTCATAAGAATAAATACCCATAGACGGCATACCCATGCCAGAACCCTGGACAGACAGTTTTTTTCCTTTGTAATAGCCCGTATACCCCAGCATCCCGCGAACACCGTTATACTGCACTGCATCGTTTAAGAATGTTTCTGCAATAAATTTCGCGCGGAGCGGGTCTCCCGGCATTAAAACTGTTTCGGCTATTTCGTTATTAGTGGCTTGAATATGAGGAGTCGGTGTTTTATCAACTGACATAATAAAATCTCCTTTTATATGCTATCGATTTATAAACAATTTTGTCTATTATATCATTAAATTGCTGCCTTGCCAATACGTAAATACCTTTGCCTAGTTTTCTCTTTATATTTTTACTTGAATAATTGATTTGATAGTTATATAATTGGGATTGTTATTGAATTTTATACCATGGAAAATAGTGTTAGGCGGAAAAAACTATGATGCTTTCTTGCAGAGAAATTAAAAAAACATTTGGGGTCAACATTGTTTTAGGCAATGTTTCTTTTATAATTGAGGAAGGCGAAAAGGCTGCCGTTGTCGGCGTTAATGGAGCTGGGAAATCGACTTTGTTTAAGATAATAACAGGGGAGATGCCATCAGATAATGGTGAAATAACGCTTAAAAAAGGTGCAACCATTGGTTATCTTTCTCAAATGAAGGATCTTGACTCAAATAATACTATATATGACGAAATGCTAACGGTTTTTGACGGTATTATTAAAACCGAGGAAGAAATCCGGGATATTGAAAAACGCATGGCAGGTCTTTCAGGACAGGAGCTTGAAAAGGCCATGGAACGATACAGCAAACTTACGCATTATTTTGAAGAAAAAAGTGGTTTTGAGTATAAAAGCAGGGTAAAGGGCGTTATAAAAGGATTAGGCTTTTCGGAAGAAGAATCTGTTCAGCCGATAGCGCACCTTTCTGGCGGGCAAAAAACCCGCGTTTCTTTGGGTAAGCTGCTTTTAACAGCCCCAGATTTATTATTGCTTGACGAGCCCACAAACCATTTGGATATAAAATCCGTATTATGGCTGGAGGATACTTTCTTAAAATCATATAGCGGCAGCGTTTTGGTTATATCCCATGATAGATACTTTTTGGATAAAACCGTGACTAAGATAATAGAGATAGAAAACGGCTGTTCAACCGTTTATAACGGCAGTTATACGTACTTTGCATTCAAAAAGGAAGCAGACAGAGAATCGCAGCTTAAACAATACATGGATCAACAGAAGGAAATAAAAAAGCAAATGGAGGTCATTAAACAACTCCGTTCCTTTAATCGGGAAAAATCCATAAAACGTGCGGAAAGCCGAGAAAAACTACTTTCAAAAATGGAACGTATTGAGCGCCCTGCAGATGCGCCTGATAAGATGCGCATTATATTAACGCCATCTATAACAAGCGGAAATGATGTTATCCATGTGGAAAACGTTTCAAAATCATTTGATGGTCAGGTATTATTTAAAAACGCTTCGTTTGATTTATACAGAGGCGAGATAGTGGCTCTTATCGGCGCCAACGGCATAGGAAAAACAACGCTGTTTAAAATAATTAACAATGCTATATCTAAAGACTCTGGCGCAATACGGTTGGGAACAAACGTTAACGTTGGATACTATGATCAAGAATATGCCTTGCTGGACGATGATAAAACAATATTTGATGAAATATCAGACACATACCCAAAGCTTAAAAATGTTGAGATAAGAAACGCCCTTGCCGCCTTTATGTTTACAGGAGACGATGTTTTCAAGCAAATATCCACACTGTCCGGTGGTGAAAAAGGAAGGGTTTCATTATCAAAGCTCATGCTCTCTAATGCAAACTTCCTTATGCTAGACGAACCCACAAACCATCTAGATATGCTGTCTAAAGAGATATTAGAAGAAGCCCTTCGTAATTACACAGGAACCGTTTTTTATATCTCTCACGACAGGTATTTTATAAATAATACAGCGGATAAAGTGCTGGAACTTACGTCGGAAGGTATAAACTGCTATATGGGAAACTATGATTATTATATGGAGAAAAAAGCTTTGGAAAAAGCTGCTCTTGCCGATATGCCAACAAGGCTTGCAGAATCAGAAGGCAAGGAAGATTGGCGGCAGAAAAAAGAAAAACAAGCAGAAGAACGCAAACGCTTAAACCGTATAGAAAAGCTGGAAAAACAAATATCTGATACAGAAGAACAAATCTCCCTTTGCGAACAACGGCTTGCTGAAGAAGATGTTTATACAAATCATGTGTTGGCAAGCCAGATTTGCTCAGATAAAGAGAAGCTTGAAAAAGACCTAGGGCAGTTGTATGAGGAATGGGAAAGCCTGCATTGATTTATGTTATATAAGACTAAGCTTTCTAATAAAATCAATATATATTGTCAAAAAAACTATGCTTGTTATTTTAAAAGCATGTTAATGAGGAGGTGATAGTTTGGCAGCAGATGCAGTTGTAAAAATAAAGGAGGCAGAGGAAAAAGGCGCTGAAATAATCCGCCTGGCCAATGAGCAGGCAAAAGAAATAATACAAAACGCCTCAAAAGACGGCCTTCAAAAGCGTTTGGAAATAATAACACAAGCCAATATGGAAAGAATCAAAATCATAGAAGCCGCTATAAAATCAGCCAACGAAAGCTGCAAGCCTTTAATTGATGAGGGCAACAAGGCCAAAGGCAGAATCAAACATCCTGACCCAAACGCTTTAAAAAAAGCGACAGACATTGTTATTGAAAGGATAGTGAATGCACGTGGCAATAGTTAGAATGAAAAGATTCACTCTCTTGGCTTTTAAAAAACACAAGGCTGATTTGCTTAAAGAGCTTCAAAAATTTCAGGATGTTCATTTCAAGAAACTCCAAAAGGATGAACTTGCTGGGCTTGAATCTTTGAAAACAGATTATTCGCAAGAGGCTATAAGCCGTGTCGAAACCGAGCTGTTAAAAGTGAAATTCTCGCTTGATAAGCTAAAACCTCATTTGGAAAAACCAAAAATGCTGCAAGCCTTGAGAACGCCGCAAAAGACTATAAATTATGCCGCTTTTGACACATATGCAGATACATATGACTTTAATACTGTCTATGACAAAATCAAGACTGAGGATGAAGAAATAAACGCTATAAATTCAGAAATATCCAAATTAAAGCTGGAAAACGACTCTTTAAAGCCATGGCTGGAGCTTGATATTCCGCTTTCCAAACTGGATTCTCTTAAATCCGTTTCATACGTTATCGGAACGGTAAACCGGGCTGGGGCAGATGCTTTTAGGCTGGAGCTTTCCGAGAAATATCCTGCGTCTTATACCGAGGTTTTGGCAAATCTAAAGGACGACGTTGCTATGCTTATTATTCTGCCAGGCCAAGTTTATGACGAGGCCATGATGCAGTTTAAAGCATCCGGATTTTCGCGCGTTAGCCTTAATTTTAAAGGTATACCCAACGAAGTAATCAACAACAACCTTAATACAATAGAACAACTAAGCAACAAGAAATCAAAAGCGTTAGACAATATCAAAGCATTATGTGGCGAATACGAAAACCTGCTTATAGCAGAGGATTATTTTAAGACAGTTTTGGAGCGGGAAAAATGCCGCTTGAATTTCTTAAAGACGGATAGCGTTGTTTTGATAGAAGGCTGGATTCCTGCTGACGAGTCAGATTTGTTTGAAAATATCTTAACAAATATATGCGGCAACGAGTTTTTTATGGAATCTGAAGATGTGGAAAAAGATAGCGAAGACGTTCCTATAAAGCTTAAAAACAACAAACTATTCTCCGCCTTTGAAGACATAACCGTTATGTATAGCCTTCCCAGATATAATGAGATGGACCCAACGCCGATTCTCGCTCCGTTTTATATGCTATTTTTCGGGCTTATGGTGGGCGATGTGGGCTATGGATTGATCTTGCTTATTGCAACAGCTATTGCTCTAAAGTTCTTCACACTTAAAGATGGCACAAGAAAGTTCATGCAATTTTTCTTTTATCTGGGTATTAGCACGATTTTTGCAGGACTAATTTATGGCAGTATGTTTGGGGTCGCATTCTTTACCCCTATAAAAACAACTGTTGACGGCGTCGTTACATATAAAGCTATATTGGATACAAATCAGGATATATCACTTATGCTGGTGGTTTCTATTATTATCGGCGCGATTCAGGTATTGTTCGCCCTTGGCGTAAAAGGATATATGCTCGTGCGTGACGGCAAAGTTTGGTCGGCTATATTTGATTCTGTTTTCTGGATCATAACCCTTTTAAGCGGATTTGGCATGATACTGGGCGCTATCGGTATGATAGATTCAGCTTGGTCTTCTATATCCGGCTGGGCGTTTTTGCTAAGCCTTGTAGGCTTGGCAGCAACCCAGGGCAGACAAAGCCCGACAATCGGTGGCAAAATTGGTTCCGGTCTTTACGCCGTTTATGGTCTTTCCGGCTATGTTGGCGATTTGGTGTCATACACAAGGCTTGTTGCTTTGGCGTTATCAGGCGCATATATCGCTTTTTCGTTTAACCTTATGGCCGGTCTTATACCTCCCGGCCCTGTATGGATTTTTAGGATAGTGTTCGGCGGGTGTATCGTCTTTTTCGGCCAGGTGCTAAATCTTGGGCTTGGTGCATTGGGCGCTTATGTGCATTCCTGCCGCTTGCAATATGTGGAATTCTTTGGCAAGTTTTACGAAGGCGGCGGCAAGCCGTTCAATCCGTTAAAGCTTAAAAACAGCTTTGTTAAGGTAGTTATGGATGAAAACGGTAAAAATGTTTAAAACAGTGGGGCAACGCCCCGAAATATAAAATAAAAAACTAGGAGGATTTTTACTATGACATTAGGCGATTTTTTTAATCAGTTCGGCGGTTTAATATTCGGTGTTTTGGGTGCGGCTATCGCCGTTTTCGCAGGCGGTATCGGTTCTGCAAGAGGCTGCGGTCTTGTTGGTAAAGCGGCTACAGGCATTATTACAGAAGAACCGGAAAAGTTCGGTAAGGCGCTTATTTTGCAGCTTCTTCCTGGAACACAAGGCCTTTATGGCTTCATTATCGGTGCTTTGATCGTTTTATTAAAGCTACCTACAAACCCATCTGTCGGCCAAGGCATTTTCCTTTTGATTGCTTCTCTTCCAGTTGCTATATCCGGCTATAGATCAGCCGTTTATCAAGGCGAGGTCGCTTGCGCAGGCCTTCAAATTCTCGCTAAAAATCCTGAGCAAAACACAAAGGGTCTTATCTTCGCCGCTATCGTTGAAACCTATGCAATCCTTGGCTTTGTTACATCCATCATATTGTTGTTCGTAGCATACAAATAATCGACGCGGTATTTACGAGAGGATGTGAAAAAGTGTCAAACCTTGATAACTTAGTATCTAAAATAGTTGCAGATAGCGAAGACGCCGCAAAAAAAATCATCGAATCCGCAAATGTAAAAGCAGACGAAATCACCACACAATACATAAATGAAGCTCAAGCCGAAAGGGACCGTATAATATCAGAAGCCAAGTTTGAGGCTGAAAAGACGAAAGAACAGATAATTCTTGGCAAAAAGCTGGAGATTCGGGACGACAACATAAACGCCAAGCAAGAAATGATAGACTTTGTTTTTAATAATGCTTTAATAGAACTTAATGGCATGGATAAGAAGGATTATTTGAAATTCCTTTACAGAGCACTGAGACGGCTTGATTTGGACGGCGATGAGCTGATTCTACCTAAAAAGTATGAGATAACCGATTTAGACGAGCTTAATGCGCACCTAAAAGAGCATAACAGAAATGGAAACCTAAAGCTTCATGACGGAGAAAGAGACATAAACGGCGGTTTTGTCCTTGTCAAAAATGGCATAGAAAATAACTATACGTTTGAAGCAATGGTAAACTATTACCGTTATGAGCTGGAAGGCAGTATAATTAAAACTATTTTTTAGAGAGGAGCGGGTCTGTTGAAATCAGAAGATTTTGTAGAAGCCTCCGGCTATTTACGCGTTTTGGAAAAAAGAATGTTAAATAGCGGCAGTGTGGAAAGGATTATTGACGCCTCCTCTGCCAGCGAAGTTTTGAAATTGCTTTCACAAAACAGCGAATACGACTTTTCTGGCATAACGAGAACAGAGGACTATGAAATAGTTTTAAAGGCTGGGCTAAAAAACGCGTATGACTTATTATACAAAATATCTCCCAAGCCAATAATTGTTGATATTTTGGCGGCTAAATACGTTTTCCACAACTTAAAGGTGGCGCTGAAATCAAAATATTTGAACAAGAATATGGACTATCTTTATTCCGATATACCGAGGGTTGGCATTGATTTAAACGGCGATGCCCCTGAGCATATCAAGACGGCGGCTAGTGTTGCTATAAAGACGTTTGATGAGACGAACAATCCACAAGATATAGACATTATTTTGGATAAGCATATGTTTGGCTATATGCTGGACTTATGCGAACAATTTCAAAACGATTTTATAACAAAATACGTTCAAATGAGCATTGATTTTTACAACGCAAAAACCTTGATGCGTGCTAAGGAAATGCAGAAGGACAGGCGTTTTTTGAATGAGTGCTTTGTTGCAGGCGGCTTGATTAGCGCTAGTTTTTTCCTTGAAAATTATGATAAACATCCGAATGAGCTTGCTCCCGTATTTTATTATAAATACTTTGGCGAAGTCATGAAGGAATCCTTTGCCGCATATGAAAAGCAAGGCAATTATTCCACTATGGAAAAGCTGTTCGATAATTTTGTCTTAGAGCACGTCAAGCAAGCCAAATACATAGCCTTTGGGCCGGAGATTTTGTTTGCATATCTGGTTTTAAAAGAAAACGAGGTCAAGCAGATAAGGATTCTTGTTACATGCAGAAACAACAATATTCCGATAGAGGCATTGCGGGAAAGGCTGCGTGATAATTATGCATAGAATAGGCGTCATCGGCGATAAAGATTCCGTTTTGTGCTTTAAAGCCATCGGGATAGACGTTTTCCCCGCTGTAGAATCCGAGCAGGAAGAGAACCGAAAGCTGGTGGATCGCCTTGCTAGGGAAGAATACGGAATAATCTTTATCACAGAGCAAATAGCGCAAACAATTGATGAAACAATTCAAAGATATAATAAACAAACCGTTCCCGCCATTATACTTATACCGTCTAATGCCGGCTCATTGGGAATCGGGCTTAGCAAAATAAGAGATAACGTAGAAAAAGCGGTGGGTATTAATATACTTGATTAGTTTTTATTTGTCTTTTGGCCTTAGTGGCCAAAAATTTGGCAACTGGAAGGAGAATATCACTTGGAAGTTGGCAGAGTTGTAAAAGTATCCGGCCCGCTGGTTGTTGCGGAGGGCATGGAGAATGCAAGAATATATGATGTTGTCAGCGTTTCTGACAAGCATCTTATCGGAGAAATAATAGAAATGCGTGGCGGCAATGCCTCAATTCAGGTTTATGAGGAAACGTCTATGCTTGGCCCCGGCGAGCCTGTCGTTACTACAGGCGAACCTCTTAGCGTAGAGCTTGGCCCCGGGCTTATAGAGTCTATGTTTGACGGTATTCAACGCCCGCTGGACATGATTTGTAAAGAAGCAGGCGATTTTATTGAAAGAGGAGTACGAGTTTCTTCTCTAAACAGAAAATCAAAATGGGCTTTTAACCCCACAAAAAATATAGGCGACGAGGTTGTCGCAGGGGATATAATCGGAACTGTTCAGGAAACCGTTATCGTTGAGCATAGAATAATGATTCCGTTCGGAATCAGCGGCAAAATCGTGTCTATTGAAAAAGGCGAGTTTACCGTTACAGACACTATTGCAGTTGTGGAGACAAAAACGGGCAACGTTAATATCACGCTAATGCAAAAATGGCCAGTAAGGCGTCAGCGCCCGATAAAGCAGAAATTATCCCCCGATGCACCGATGATTACCGGCCAAAGGGTTATTGACACGTTTTTCCCGGTTGCAAAGGGTGGGACCGCTTGCGTTCCCGGTCCGTTTGGAAGCGGCAAAACCGTCGTCCAGCACCAACTTGCTAAATGGTCCGACGTTGAAATCGTTGTATACGTTGGCTGCGGAGAGCGCGGAAACGAAATGACCGACGTTTTGAACGAGTTCCCTGAGCTTAAAGACCCAAAAACCGGCGAACCACTTATGAAAAGAACCGTTCTTATTGCAAATACATCCAATATGCCTGTTGCGGCTCGCGAAGCTTCTATTTATACAGGTATAACAATAGCGGAATACTTCCGTGATATGGGCTATTCCGTTGCTTTGATGGCAGATTCTACATCTCGTTGGGCAGAAGCGCTTCGTGAAATGTCCGGCCGTCTTGAGGAAATGCCCGGTGAAGAAGGTTATCCGGCTTATCTTGGCTCTCGCCTTGCGGAGTTTTATGAACGAGCAGGCAAAGTCAAATGCTTGGGCTCGGATGACCGTGAGGGCGCTTTGACTGCTATCGGCGCTGTTTCACCTCCGGGGGGAGACCTTTCCGAGCCAGTCACTCAAGCAACGCTCAGAATCGTTAAGGTTTTCTGGGGCCTTGATTCAGACCTTGCATACAGGCGCCATTTCCCAGCTATTAACTGGCTTAATTCATATAGTTTGTATTTAAATACTATCTCAAAATGGACAGATCAAAACGTCGGCGGCAATTTTAGCGCATCATGCCAAAAAGCTATGGCTATGTTGCAGGAAGAGGCAGAACTTAACGAAATCGTTCGTCTTGTTGGTTACGACGCTTTGTCCGAAAAGGATCAATTAAAGCTGGAGTCATCGAAATCCATCCGCGAGGATTATTTGCAGCAAAACGCCTTTCATGAGCTGGATAGCTTTACATCCCTTCAAAAACAAGAAAAATTGCTGGATCTTGTTTTATCCTTTGGGGAGGAAGCAGCAAAAGCTCTGGATGAAGGCGTATATCTGAAAAAGATACTGGCTCTCGATGTTCGGGAAAAAATAGCAAAGGCAAAGTTTACACCAGAGGAAGACCTAATTGAAATAGACAACATAAAAACCGAGCTTATATCAACTATTGCAGATTTAATAAAGAAGGAGGCGATGGCTGATGCTTAAAGAATACAGAACCGCCTCAGAAGTCGTCGGCCCTTTGATGATTGTTGAAAGGGTTGAAGACGTCAAATTTGACGAGCTTGTTGAAATAGAGATGCAATCCGGCGAAATCCGCCGCGGAAAGGTTTTGGAAATTAATAGGGATAAGGCTGTCGTTCAGCTTTTTGAAAACACCCAGGGCATAAACCTTAAATCAAGCAAGGCGCGGTTTTTGGCAAGGCCGCTAGAGCTTGGTATGTCTGTGGATATGCTGGGGCGCGTTTTCGATGGCATGGGACGTGTAAAAGACGGCGGCCCGAATATCATAGCGGACAAACGCAAAGATATTAACGGCGTTCCTATAAATCCCGTTTCCAGAAATTATCCTTCTGAGTTTATACAAACAGGTATTTCTGCTATAGACGGCCTTAATACGTTGGTTCGTGGTCAAAAGCTTCCTGTTTTCTCGGCATCTGGTCTTCCTCATGCAGAGCTTGCGGCGCAAATTGCCCGTCAGGCAAAGGTTTTAAATACAAGCACAAACTTTGCCGTTGTTTTTGCCGCAATCGGCACCACCTTTGAAGAAGCACAATTCTTTATAGATGACTTTACAAAGACCGGAGCTATAAACAGAGCAGTTCTTTTCATAAATCTGGCAAATGATCCGGCTATCGAAAGAATTTCTACGCCCAGAATGGCGCTAACTATGGCAGAATATCTGGCATATGAAAAAGATATGCACGTTTTGGTTATTATGACGGATATTACAAATTATTGCGAGGCTTTGCGTGAGGTTTCCGCAGCGAGAAAAGAAATCCCCGGCCGCCGTGGTTATCCCGGATATTTGTATACAGACCTTGCTGGGCTCTATGAGCGCGCTGGAAGGATAAAGGGCAGAGGCGGTTCTATCACCCAAATCCCTATTCTGACTATGCCGGAGGATGACAAGACCCATCCTATTCCGGATTTGACAGGCTACATAACAGAAGGCCAAATCATACTAAACCGTGAGCTTTACAGAAAAGGCGTTATGCCTCCGATAGACGTTTTGCCGTCGCTGTCCCGTCTTAAAGACAAGGGAATCGGCAAAGGCAAAACAAGGGAAGACCATGCGGATACTATGAACCAGCTATTCTCCGCATATGCACAGGGAAAACAAGCGAAAGAGCTTGCGGTTATCCTTGGTGAATCAGCTCTTTCCGATGCCGATAAGCTCTTTGCCAAATTTGCTGATGCCTTTGAAAAGAAATACGTTTCCCAAGGCTTTGAAGCAAACCGTACTATAGAGGAAACTCTCTCTATCGGTTGGGATCTGTTAACAATACTTCCTCATACCGAGTTAAAGAGAATTCGCGACGAATATATCGCCAAATATATGCCTAAAGACTCCGATAAAGAAGGTGTGTAAATGAGGCTTAATGTAAACCCCAACAGAATGGAGCTTTCCAAGCTGAAAAAGCGTATTGCCACAGCAAAACGCGGGCATAAGCTTCTAAAAGATAAGCAGGACGAACTTATGCGACGATTTATAGATCTCGTTCGGCATAACAATAAGCTCAGAATGGCTGTAGAAAAAGAGCTAGTTGAGGCATATCGTGATTTTGTTCTTGTGGGTGCTATTTGCTCGCCAGATTTTTTGGAGGAAGCTGTTATGATGCCTAGGGAGCAGATTTCCATAGAGCTGTCCAGCGAAAACATCATGAGCGTTATCGTGCCGAAAATGCAGTTCATACGCTCTATGCAAGATGACGAGGCAAGCATCTTTCCATACGGATTTTACAATACGTCCGACGAGCTGGATAGAGCGATAAAACGTCTGTATAACATACTTCCAAAGCTTTTGGAGCTGGGCGAAATCGAAAAGACATGCAGCCTTTTGACTGACGAAATAGAAAAAACCCGCCGCCGTGTTAATGCGCTTGAATATATGACGATACCGCAGCTTGAGGAAACGATTAAGTATATCAAAATGAAATTGGATGAAAACGAACGCGGCAATCTTTTGAGGCTTATTAAAGTTAAGGATATGATGATGAAGGAGCAAACTGAACAAGTGCAAGCCTGAAGCGCTTGATTTTGCAAAGTATTTTGAGGTGTGAATGGAAATAAAGATAAGCGGTAAATGGTAGGGATATCTACTATTTACCGCTTTATTAAAGATACATGTTCAAAATTCATCCCTACCATAAATAAAATCGTTCATTATTAATTTCGACCGTATTGTTATCAATCCATTTAATCCTATATGCATTTTCCTTAATACTGTTTTTAATATGTAACGATTTTGAAAAAGTAAAAACATCAAAAAAGAATTCTCTTCGATAAAAAGTTCCGTATGAGCTAATTGTATTGTTAAAAGTTACAACAATCCTTTTATCCCCTGGATCGTTATAAATTGTATCAACTATGTAAATCTCTCCAGGTATTAGTATGCACAAAATAAAAAACATGCTTGCTAAAAACATCAGAGAAATGGTAACAACTTTTGATAAGCAACTGCATTCAGTACGAAGGAATAGAACTATAACAAAAAATGCAGGTATAAAATATACGGTGTTAGGCGATAGAAATATAAGCAATAACATAATCATTGTAGTCAATAATTTATGTTTAATATGCCACAAATATATTAATGCCGGGATGCAAAAGCTATAATATATTATAATTTCTATTCCATATTTACTTGAAATACGAATGTTAAATACCCATAAACTTAAAAACAATAATATTAATATAATCGCATATATCCAAGCCATAATTGATAACACAGATGAGTACTTCTTTACCCTATCTGCCATTGTCATACTTAATCCCCTCCCCATTATTAACTCAACTAGTAAAAGCCTATTTTAGTATACCATTAATGCTTTAGTAAAAGAATAAAAAGCCAAAATAATATAAAGTCTAAGGGCTAACCATGTTAGCCCCTAGATATGCCAATTCTTACAACCGACTCAACAACATATTCCTTCTCATAAACAAAAATCCTTTTTGCAGCCCCGCTTTCAAGCCTAATCTCCACATAATCATCATACACGCTAACAAGAATACGGC
>CAYVCG010000018.1:0-31875 GCA_964449985.1 uncultured Defluviitaleaceae bacterium | reverse complement strand
TGGTTTTTTAGATAGCACAAAGAACCGCGTTTGTCGTTCGAAAAATAATACTACCAAGTGAATATAGTACCCCCAACCGGAACTTCCCATCACTTTCTCGAAACATGCATACAGCCAGTTTCTGTCGCATATTTATATATTATAAAATGCGGTCAAAGACTGGTTTTTTAATCTTTGATTATTTTTAGGACGTTAAAAAATAATTTTAAGGAGGCTGTTTCGATGATAACACGTGCAGAGCTAAAAGCAAATGCCAAATCTTCACTTAAAGGCAATTGGGGTACGGCTGTATTAGTAACTCTTATTTTTACTGTTATAATGGGGCTTGCTGGATTTATACTTGGGATTATTCCTGTTTTAGGGCTTATATTGCCAATTCTTTTTTCACTTTTTGTATCTCCTGCTTTATCGCTCGGGCTATATTCGTATTTTATGAAGGTTGCTAGGAATGAGGTAGGTTCGGTCAATGATTTGTTCAGCAAGTTTGGTCTTTGGCTAAAAGGATTTGTTCTTGTATTTCTTATAGGGTTGTTCACATGGTTGTGGAGCCTTTTGCTTATAATCCCCGGTATAATCGCTTCATACCGTTATAGCCAGGCTTTCTATATCTTGCTTGATAATCCAGAGCTTTCTCCGTTGGAAGCCATAAACAAGAGCAAGGAAATGATGAACGGCCATAAGATGGAGTTTTTTGTTCTTCAATTAAGTTTTATTGGCTGGGCGATTCTAGCGGCTATTCCTTTTGCGATTGGCTATTTATGGCTGATGCCTTATGTGGCTGTCACGTATGTAAATTTCTATAAAGAGTTATTAAATATACATAAAAGCCTGCCAAAAGCTGAAAACTAAATATAATCAACCGCTGATTTGATATAAGTTCGACAAAATTTATAAAATTTTTAAAATATGCGTTTGCTAAAAATGAATAATAAATGCCGTCTCTGTAAATTAATATTAGAGGCGGCAATTTTTTGTCAAAAACTTTTTATAGAAAATTATTCAATGCATAAGTTCATAGCTATGTATGAATACTATTATTGCTAATATTTATTTAAAATGCTATGCCCATAACTTTTTAAATATTCATTAGTTGAATATATGTATTAGCTAGAACATTTTTGAATATATTCTAAATAAGTTAAATAAGCTTCAAAGGCTTAAAAAAGTAAAAATAAAGGAGGACTTATAAAAATGAGAATAAGGACTTTAGACTGGGTAGCGCTCACACTGGTTATCATTGGCGCTATAAACTGGGGTTTAATTGGATTCTTCCAATTTGACCTAGTAGCTGCATTATTCGGCGGCATGAGCTCATGGATAAGCAGAGTTGTTTACGCCCTCGTAGGTATATCGGGCTTGTATTGCTTGAGCCTCTATGGCAAAATCGACGATGATGTAGAAGTAGTTGATAGATAATCATTTTCACATATTTTTAGCGCCGGCATAATGCCGGCATTTTTTTTGCATCAAAACTTGACATAAATGCTATTGTGTGATATTATGCTAACTGGTGTTTTATGCATTGCTTTGATAAAACGCAAAGCCGCGCAAAAAAGGTTTTAAATCTTTGTTTTGTATTAATAAAGTACCTTGATTGGCGAGTTCTTTTTATAAGAGGAGGTGTACGTATGTACGCTATTATTGAAACAGGTGGCAAACAATATACGGTTAAAACCGGCGATGTTATCAAAGTTGAAAAACTCGGTGTAGAATCCGGCTCAAGCTATACGTTCGAAAATGTATTGGTTTTGGCTAATGGTGATGATGTTAAATTTGGAACGCCGTATGTTAAAGGCGCTTCTGTTAATGCAAGCGTTGTTAAAGAAGGCAAAGAGAAAAAGGTCATCATTTATAAATTCAAGTCCAAAAAGACCTTCCACAAGAAAAAAGGCCATAGACAACCGTTTACTCAATTAAAGATCGAAGCAATAAACGCATAACAGCTATGATTAAGATAGTTATTTATAAAAATAGCCAAGGCAAAATTTTTGGTTTTAAGGCGGACGATCATGGAGACCCTATCGTTTGTTCTGCGGTTTCTGCATTGACCTTAAACGCAATTAACAGCATAGAACGTTTTACCGATGAGGAACTCATATGTGACTATGATGAGGATGGCGGTTTTTTGTACTTCGAAATGCCTCGCATTAAAGATGGGGAATATAACGAAGCAGCAAATCTGCTTATGGAATCTATGCTCCTTGGCCTAAAATCTTTTGAAGATGAATACAGCAAACATATATGCATATCATACGAGGAGGTGTAAGAAAATGTTAAAAATAAACCTTCAATTTTTTGCTCATAAAAAAGGTGTCGGTTCAACGAAGAACGGTCGTGACTCTGAATCGAAGAGATTGGGCGTAAAACGCTCTGATGGCCAAATCGTTAAAGCCGGAAATATCTTATACACACAAAGGGGAACCAAGATTCACCCGGGAACAAACGTTGGTAGAGGCAACAACGATTCACTATTTGCTTTAGTGGACGGGCGTGTTAGATATGAAAGAAAGGGCAGAGATAAAAAGAAAGTTTCTGTTTATCCTTTGCCGGTTGTTGAAGCTGCTCAATAATTTAGGAATAAAAGCTTTCAAATTGTTTTAATTTGAAAGCTTTTTTGTTATAATAATAAGTATTGACGAAAAAGGTTTTATCGAGAAAATTATTAAAAAATGGAACAGAGTGATGAACAAATGTTTATAGACAGAGTAAATATTAATGTAAAGGGTGGTAATGGCGGCAACGGCGCCGTTTCATTCTACCGTGCGAAGTATATAACAAACGGAGGGCCGGATGGCGGAGACGGCGGAAAAGGCGGAGATATTATTTTTAGCGCTGATTCTTCCATGACAACCCTTATGGACTTTCGATACAAAAAAACGTTTAAGGCAAAGCCGGGAGAAGACGGCGGCAAGCGCAATTGCAGTGGAAAAGGTGCTGACGACGTTATTATTAAAGTTCCTGTGGGGACGGTTATTCGAGAAGCAACAACAAACAAAATCATGGTTGATATGGCTAAGGATGGCCAAACGCATACGCTAATAAAAGGCGGCAAAGGCGGTAAAGGGAATCAGCACTTTGCCACGTCTACGCGCCAATCGCCACGTTATGCTGAAAGAGGCAGGCTTTCTAAGGAATATGCTGTTGTGTTAGAGCTGAAACTGATCGCTGATGTAGGGATTATTGGCTTTCCTAATGTCGGTAAGTCAACGCTATTATCAATGGTAACAAATGCAAACCCCAAGATAGCGAACTATCATTTTACAACTCTATCCCCAAATCTGGGCGTTGTCAGAAACAATGGTCATGATTTTGTTTTGGCTGATATACCGGGGCTTGTTGAAGGTGCAAGTGAAGGCATTGGGCTAGGGCATGAATTTTTGCGCCATGTCGAGAGGACAAAGGTTTTTATACATGTGGTGGATGCTGCTGCTGTTGAGGGCAATGATCCTGTCTTGGAGATTGAAAAGATTAATAACGAATTAAAGGTGTATAATGAAAAACTAATGGATAGGCCACAGATTATAGCTGCAAATAAGATGGATATCCCCGAAGCCGCTGAAAATTATGAGCGCATAAAGGCAAAATACGAACCGCTCGGCATACGTGTGTTCCCGATTTCTGCTGCCGCCAATACCGGTCTTAACGAGCTTATTGATTATGTTGGCGGTGTTTTGCGAGATTATCCAGAGGATATTATATTCGATCAGGATTATGAAGAATATGAAGAAGTCGAGATAGACAGAGAGCCATACACAGTTACGCAGCTTGCTGAAAACTATTATCTGGTAGAAGGTATTGGCGTTGAGAAGATGATAGGTTATACTGCTATTGATACTGAAAAGGGATTTGCATTTTTCCAAAAATACCTGCGCGAAAAAGGTATAATAGATGAATTGGAAAATAAAGGCATAAAAGAAGGCGACACTGTCAAAATCTATAATCTGGAGTTTGATTATTATAAGTAGGACTATTTCCATTTTAGGGGGAAAAACAAATGATAACGAATAAACAAAGAGCTTATTTAAGAGGTTTGGCAAATAAAATAGAAGCCATAATAAATGTTGGCAAAAACGGTATAACTCCTGAGCTTACAGAATCTGTCAACCAAGCTCTTGAAGCTAGAGAAATTGTTAAAATTAGCATTTTGAATAATTGTATGATGGATCCGAAGGAAATTGCCGATATAATTCATGATAGGACTCATTCTGAGATAGTCCATATTATTGGTAAAAAAATCGTTTTGTACAGGCAGTCCAAGAAAAAGCCTATTATTGACTTGCCTGAATAACATTTTAATAAAGGTGGGGGAATAGTTGAAAAAGGTCTTTAGTTTTATGATGGCTCTTATATTCGTGCTTGCTTTGGCGCAGAACGATGCATCTTCCGCTCCTGCAAAATATACGATGCTAAAAGCTTCCGCCAGCGCCACTGTTGCTGAGGTTATAGATGGTGATTCAGTTTTGGTCAGGCTTGATTATACGGGTGAATACGCTCTTGTTCGCATGATTGGCGTTAATTGTGCGGGATATACGCCTGCGCTTGAATATGCAACTACAAAGCTGATGGGCAATAAGGTTTACGTCATGGTGGATGGTGCTATTAAAAGTGTTGAACGCTGGAACATGGCTTATATATATTTAGATGCTGATAACTTTAACAAGATGCTTATAGAAGGCGGATATGCGAAGGTTGAAACCGCGCATCAAAAAGCTATCTTTTATAAAGAGCTTGTCGAAGCGGAAAAGAAACCAAGAACTGAAAAAATAGGCATATGGAATTTTTATGGTCCCAATGCCCCATCATATAACTACTCTTTGCCAAATGTTAATATTAACACGGCGAGCAAGTATGATATTGCTGATAATCTTAAAATTAGTGCAAAATTGGCTGAAGATATCGTGTTGTATAGAGCATATACGCCGTTTAGAACTATAAACGAAATCAAGTTTGTTGAAGGTATGACGAAAGAAATATTTGATACAATACGTCATAGGATTGTCGTCAGCACGAATATTACAACCGCAACGAAGGAAGAGTTTTCTATGCTCATAAACGTTACGGAAAAAGAAGCAGAAGCAATTATAAACTATAGAGAGAAAAATGGCTTTAAAGCAGTAAGCAATATTAATGCAAGGGGCTTGTTATCGCAGGATAAGTATACAACTAATAGGCCGTATTTAAGTATTGAAGATACTCCTGTTATTACTGTTTCCAGACCAGAGTTTGTTGTAAACGTTAATACAGCTTCTGAAAATCAGCTTAAAGAAGCAGGCTTTATGGCGGCTCATATAAACGAAATTATCACGTATAGAGAGACGTTATCGTTTAAAAATTTGAAGGAATTGCAAAATGCTCTTGAAATGACTGATTCTATAGCGGCAGACCTTTTTGATAATGTTTCGTTCATTACGGATGTTAACACAGCGCCGATAAATGAGCTAAAGAGCTTGTTTGCGACTCATGTTGATGCCAAGAAAAATGCGGAGGCTTTATTCGATGCACGCAGTCTGTTGTCTATGTATTCTATTCAAAGAGTCGTAGGTAACGCGATGTATGAAAGAATTAAGAATTATGTTTATGTTAGCGATGCAACAATGCCAAAGTATTTGAATATAAATACAGCAACGAAGGAACAAATGAAAGCAATTGGTTTTAATGATTCGCAAGTAAGCAAGCTATACGCTAGTCATATGAAAATGCTTAAGCCTAATGCTGTTCCCCTGGATTTGAAGGCACTTGGTTTTGATATGAAAGTGACTCTCATAACAAATATTAACAAAGCATCTGCATTCGAGCTTAAATCATTAAGCACTTATATTACTGATGAGATTGCAGAAGGTATCGTCGCATATAGTAATGACCAGCCTTTTGGTTCGCTTGATGAATTTAAAGCATATATGTTATCTATAGGCAGAGGTTTTGTTTATGAAAGCGTTAAAGATGTCATTTGTGTAAGATAATATAATATATTGTATATTTTTGTTATTGACATGGAGACAATAGTGTAGTATATTTATAAAAATAATAATATCCAAACCGTTGATGTGGGGATAAAGATGTATTGTGCAGTTACAGAGAGCAAGGGTTGCTGGGAACCTTGTACAACGCAGATCATCAAATGGGCCACTGAGGGCGCGGTCAAAGGAAATATATTTTTTCTGAGTATCCTGCGACGTTTCGCATACGTTATGTGCGAAGGATATGTAAGTATCCTATTGAGTGTGTAAACGCATTATGTTTACAAATTAAAGGTGGTACCACGGGTTTATTCGGCTCGTCCTTGGCGTGATTTGTCATGGACGGGCTTTTTTATTTTACGATGTGTTTTTTCTAAAATTTGTATTTTATTGAATAATTTAATAAGGAGAGTGTTTGTTATGGATAATGGTCGTTTTGGAATATTCGGCGGGCAGTATGTTCCCGAGGTTATTATGGGAGCTTTGGATGAATTAGAAGCTGCTTATGAGCATTATAAAAACGATAAAGCATTTCAGGAAGAGCTTTCTAAGCTTTTGGATGAATATGCAGGCCGTCCTTCGAGATTGTATTTTGCTGAAAGGATGACAAATGATTTAGGCGGAGCAAAAATATATCTAAAACGTGAGGATTTGAATCATACAGGTTCTCACAAGATAAACAACGTCTTAGGTCAATGCCTTTTGGCTAAAAAAATGGGCAAGACAAGAGTCATCGCGGAAACAGGAGCTGGTCAGCACGGCGTTGCAACAGCAACAGTGGCTGCGCTTATGGGTCTGGAATGTGAAATTTTTATGGGCAAAGAAGATACCGAGCGCCAAGCGCTTAATGTTTACCGTATGAAGCTGTTAAAAGCAAAGGTTCATGTTGTAACATCAGGAACAATGACGCTTAAAGATGCAGTAAATGAAACACTTCTGGAATGGACGAAAAGAATAGATGATACTCATTATGTTATTGGATCTGTAGTTGGCCCGCATCCATTTCCGATGATGGTGCGTGATTTCCAAGCGATAATTAGCAAAGAAGCAAGGGAACAAATATTAAAGATAGAGGGTAAGCTTCCGACAGCTGTTGTTGCGTGCATAGGTGGCGGTTCCAATGCCATGGGAGCATTTTATAACTTTATTGGTGACGAAAATGTTAGGCTTATCGGTTGTGAAGCTGCCGGAAAAGGCGTTGATACAGAGCTTCATGCGGCAACGATGAACAAAGGAAGAACAGGGATTTTCCATGGTATGAAATCATATTTCTGTCAGGATGATAATGGACAGATTGCTCCAGTATATTCAATTTCAGCGGGGTTGGACTATCCGGGAGCAGGCCCTGAGCACGTACACTTGTTTGAAACAAAGCGTGCAGAATATGTTGGCATAACTGATGATGAGGCTGTTGCGGCTTTTGATTATTTATCCCAGGTTGAGGGGATAATTCCGGCTATTGAGTCGTCCCATGCGATTGCGCATGTTTTAAAACTGGCTAAGACAATGAGCAAAGACGATGTTATCGTAGTTTGTGTTTCTGGGCGTGGAGATAAAGACGTAGCCGCGATAGCGCGTTATAAAGGGGAGGATATTTATGAGTAGAATACAGAAAGCATTTGAAAATAAAAAAGCTTTGATAGGATATTTGGTTGCTGGAGCCCCAAGCCTTGATAAAACAAAGGAATACATATTGGCTATGCAAAAAGGCGGTGCCGATCTTGTGGAAATTAGCATACCGTTTTCTGATCCTATAGCAGGTGGAAAAGATGTTCAGGGTGCAAATGAACGTGCGCTGGCAAACGGAACAACTCCTGAAAAGATATTCGATATGGTTGCATCCATGAAAAATGAGTTGACTATTCCTGTTGTTTTTTATTCATATATAAACCCGATTTTTAATTATGGATATGCCGAATTTTTTGCAAAATGCCGTGAATGTGGGATTGATGGCGTAATAATTCCAGATTTGCCTTTTAAAGAGCGTGGAGAGTTATTGCAAATGTCGATAGATAATGATGTTGATATAATATCCATGGTTGTGCCGATGCCTGGTGAAAAGATGATGCCTATAGCAAAAGAGGCAAGAGGGTTTATTTATTTTGCATTCCCTATGGGCGCTGTGCCAGTTGACCAAGTTTCAGGAATGATTTCCGATATAAAGAATATTTCAAAAACGCCTGTCGCCATAAGCTGCGGTGTTGAAACGCGTCAGCAAGCAGATATCTATACGCAAATATCCGATGGAGTTATAATAGAGGATGAAGTCATGAAGATTATTGAGGAGGGCGGGGACAATACATCTCGTCTTCTTACGGAATATTTTGAACAGATGAAGGCTTAATTCATAAAAATTTAGGGGGGACTTTTATATAAAAAAAGTTCCCCCTAAATTCATTTATGCTGATATAGAATCGAGATTGACAGTAAGTTTGCCGTCTTTTACTGATGTAGATATAATAACAGGTGTTGTTAAAATGTTCTTGAACTTAAAGTCTACTTTTCCATATGATGTAGCAGCATCCCTGTTTTCAGGAACATAATAAACACGTTTTGAATGTGGATGACGTTCAATAATCTCCATTCCTGCTGCTTCTGCAGAATTATAAAGCGTAGAGCTGACTTGGCAAACACCGCCGCCATAGCCTTTTAATTCTTTTCCTTTATGAAACACCTTGGCCAAACTGAAACCGTTTTGTCTTGTCGTTGGGCCGACTGTATCGTTAAACGAAAAGATTTCTCCCGGCGGGATAATTACTCCGTTTATAGATTTTGCTGCAATAGTAATGTTGTTTTTGCGCCCAACGCTACCTTCATTAAATGTAGTGACAAATGTAGAAAGATTTTTTCTATATGCGACTGATGCACTATTTACTGATGCACTATTTACTGATGCATTATTTTGCATTATCTGAGGATTGTTTACAACTACATCGTTTTGCCTTGTTTCTGCGGCATATGTAACTTGTTCAAGGTTTGTCGCCATGTTTTGCGTATTATTTGTGCATCCGCCGGATGTTATTATTGAAAAGAGCATTAAGGCTGTAAAAATTGTTTTTCTTATCTTGTACAAAATAAAAACCTCCTTAAAACAAATTGAGAATTATCTCACATACATTATTGTTTGTAGAAATTTTTATTAAATGACAAGAATATAGTGTCAGTTATTTTCTAAAAATTACATTTCAAGATCTAATTGTTTCAAATCTATTAAGTTTCTGTAACATTTTTAAAAAGTTTTTGTTTCGTCAAAATAAACAATTTTATTTTATTTTATCTTTTTAATTGACAAATTATTAATTGCGATATATAATATTTTGTAACAAATACGTAATAATTTGTCATTGGAGGATGAATAATGTTGTTTAGGAAAAAAATTACTCATTTCTTATTAATTTCAGGAATTTTGACCGTGATGTTTGCAGCAACTGCTTATGCTGAGAGTAAAGGCGTTATTAACGGAGAAAATATTAACGTCAGAAAAGAGGCATCGACAGATTCGACTATCGTTTCCAAACTCAACAACGGACAAGTTATTGACATTGTATCTGCAGAAGGTGATTGGATTAAGATTAAGCAGGCTGATGGTTCCGATGCTTTTGTCAGTAACCAGTTTGTTAAAGTGACGAAGGCCGATGCAGTTGTTATTGATGATGGGGTAAACATAAGAGTCTCTGCTAATACTGATAGCCAAATTATTGATAAAGTGAACGCCGGCGCTTATGTAACAGCAACCGGAATAATGGGCGATTTTTATTCGATTGATTATAACGCAAAGACAGCGTTCATACATAAAGACTTTGTAATGTGTAAGCTCGGTTCGCGCTTGGGTCAGTCTCCAGAAGCAGTTTCTGCTGTTGTATCCGCGGCGGCTGATACAGCTGAAAAGCCGGCTGAGAAAACTGCTGCTGCTGATGCTCAGGTAACTTTACCGGCCGATTCGACTCCTGCGGCAAAACCCGGTATATATCTCTTAGTAACGGATTCCGAAGGCATAAACTTGCGTAAGCAGCCATCACAAGATGCAGAAATCCTTGCGAAGATTCCTGAAGGAGATGCGCTTGATATTATTGAAGCATACACTGAATGGCATAAGGTTTCTTATGACGGTGTTGTTGGCTTTGTAAAAGCGGATTATGTTACTGTTATGCAGGGCGAAAAACCTGATAACAGCAGAGGTGCAAAAGTTGTAGCTTATGCAAAACAGTTCTTAGGAACGCCATATGTTTGGGGCGGGACTAATTTGAAAAAAGGTGTTGACTGTTCGGGTTTTGTATATGCGGTTATGAAGAATTTTGGCATAACTTTAAACAGATCTTCAAGGGATCAAATACATAACGGTGCAAATATTTCGAAGGACAAGCTAAAAGCAGGAGATTTAGTATTCTTTGATACCACAAACGCTACAAACAAAGGATATATCTCTCATGTGGGTATTTATATGGGCGGCGGTCAGTTTATACATTCTTCCAGCTCTAAAAAAACATATTGTGTTACAATAAGCAGTTTGAGCGAAGATTATTATGTCAAACGCTATGTTGGAGCAACAAGAGTGTTATAATTTATTATTTTTGCATCAAACCCCTTCCGTTTTTTATGGCGGATGGGGTTTTTTATATAATTATTCTATAAAATTATAGACTTTGGGCAAATTAATTTTGTCTTGCTTTATTTTTTTATTTGCTGTAATATGGTCTAAGTAATTATTTATAACATCAGGATATTCCTATTGTAGACTATTGTTAAGGAAAGCGGGAGATTTATGAAGAAAAGATTTGCATTGTTGTCATTGATTCTGTGTGTAGCATTATTGCTTGTATCTTGTTCCGGTGGAGCTTCGGATGAAAAGGCAAAAATAAAGGTTGGCGCATTGAAAGGTCCATCTTCTATAGGTATGGTTAGTCTTATGGATAGAAATAATAAAAACGAATCATCAAACGCGTATGACTTTTATATAGCAGGTGCTGCCGATGATATTGTTGCAAAGGTATCATCAGGGGAGCTGGATGTTGCGGCTGTTCCGACTAATCTCGCTTCAACCCTGTATAACAAAACCAGCGGAAACGTTTTGATAGCATGTGTAAGTACGCTTGGCTCGCTTTATTTATTGGAAAACGGAAATACAATAAATTCCGCCGAAGATCTTAGAGGTAAAGAAATATATAACACAGGCAGAGGAGCAACCCCGGAATGTGTTTTGAATTTTATATTAGCGGAAAACGGCATTGACCCGCAAAATGACGCTGATGTGCAATATATGGCAGAGCATACCGAGCTTGCGGCGGCATTAACCTCAAACGAGGTTTCTATCGGTTTGTTGCCAGAACCTTTTGCGACTACGGTTTTGCTTGCGAATTCCAACGTAAGAATTGCGCTTGATTTAAATGATGAATGGAAAAAAGCCTGTGATGCAAAGGGGCTTTCTGAAAATTTGTTGACGATGGGCTCTGTTATTGTTAACAAGGAATTCGCTGATAAAAACAAAGACGTGTTTAACAAAATGATGGATGAGTATAAAGCATCTATTGAGTTTGTGAATGAAAATCCAAAAGATGCATCCTTGCTTGTCGAAAGTTTTGAGATTATGCCAAGCGCCGCTGTTGCTGAAAAGGCAATTCCGGGTTGCAAAATGACATTTATCGATGGGGAAGAAATGAGGAAATCCGTAAGCAGCTATTTAACAATATTGTTTGAGCAGGAGCCTAAGTTAGTGGGAGGTAAGCTGCCTGATGAGGACTTTTACTACTCAAGATAATAATCGGTTGGCAAAAAACGAATTATCGCGCGAAGATGCATGGTATCTAAATAAGTTTGTGCGCAAGATGTTTATTGCTGCTTTATGGATTATTATTTGGCAAATAGCATATTTAAAAATCGGCAAGGAGATACTTCTAGTATCTCCTTTTGCGGTTGCATCAAGACTGTTTGAAATGGTTAGAACGTTGGAATTCTGGAGGGATTCTGTTGCAACGATAATTAGGATTGTATCAGGGTTTTTGCTAGCTTTAGTTGTCGGAACGATTTTTGCTGTTTTAACGAATACGTCAAAAATAGTCTATGATTTCTTTTATCCGGCTATAAGCGTTATAAAAGCCACGCCTGTTGCTTCTTTTATATTGCTTGCATTTTTATGGCTACAATCCACCAACGTTCCTGTGTTTATATCGTTTCTTATGGTTTTTCCTGTTGTTTGGGGGAATATAATGCAGGGAATAAAAAAGACGGATGAAAAGCTATTAGAGATGGCAGATGTGTTTAAGTTTTCTCTGTTTAAAAAAATACGGTATATATATATCCCTTCTATTATCCCATATTTTACGGCAGCAGCAACGATTGGTATGGGGCTTTCTTGGAAAGCCGGTATAGCCGCCGAGGTGTTATGTCTGCCAAAAAGGGCAATAGGAACAAAGCTTTATGAATCAAAGGTGTATTTAGACACCGCCGATTTGTTCGCATGGACAGTGTTTGTTATATTATTAAGCATGGTTATAGAAATAATAGTTGTCAAACTCATAAGCTGGCTAAGTGGTAAGAAGGTGGTTGGATGATATTAAAACACATAAACAAGACATACGGCGATAAGTTTGTTATTAAGGACTTTAGTATAGATATAACTGATATGGGTATAACAGGATTCTTTGGAAGATCAGGATGCGGAAAAACCACGCTTTTAAACATAATATCAGGTATTATAAAGGATTTTACGGGAGAAATGACGCATTCTGCGAAAAATATATCGTTTGTTTTTCAAGAAAACAGGCTTTTGCCGTGGATAAACGTATTAAACAATGTTATAATAGTTATCAAAAGCAAAAAGGATAATAGTGAATACGAAGATCGCGCAAAGTATCTTTTGGAAAGGCTGGGGCTTGCTAACGATATTTATAAATATTCCGGAGAGTTAAGCGGAGGGATGATGCAAAGGGTTAATATTGCAAGAGCGCTTATGTATGACTTTGACATGCTGATTATGGACGAGCCGTTTAAAGGCATAGATGCCGCGATGAAAGAAAAAGTCATGGAGCTGATAAAGGAAGAGTTGGGCCAAAGGCCAGCGCTTTTCATTTCTCATGATGTCAGCGAAATGCTCAAAATGTGTGAAGAAGTATTTATTATGGACGGAACGCCGATAAAGGTTATTAAGCATTTAAAGCTTCAAACCGATAAAGAATTATTGTATGATAAGCTGCTTGAAAAATATGGTGGCTGCTTTTCGGGGTATGAAGATAGCCCTGAGGAGTGATTGTATTTATAAAGCGGTTTATCAGAAAATGGGAAGGTGGTTATTTTGTCAGATAACGGGAGAAGACGAAGGCGTGTACAGACTAATGTCCGTCCCAGCGAAGCCCGGACGAATCAAAACAGAAATAATGTCTATTCCTTTGACAAATATAATGCGCGCGCCCATGGGCATTTAGAAAACAATACCCCTGGTAATAAAAACAGGGTTGTTGTAAAGCGGGGAAAAAAATCCAGCCAGATGCGTATTATATCTATTGTTGTTTTTACGCTGGTTTTGGCGTATATATGTTTTTATATAGGAACACTTTTAAACAAGGATCGTATATCTGAAACAAAGGTAATAATGGGAAGTGTTGAAACACCAAAGATCTATAATGGTATTATCGTAAGAGATGAAGCTGTGTATAAAACCGATGCCGATGGTATGGCCGTTTATAATGTGGCCAATGGTGACAGGGTTAAACAAGGCACGATTGTTTGCAGCATACAGGATGCATCTGTTGTTTCGGAGCTTGAAGCGGGGCTTGATGTCATAAATGAAAATATAATAACTAGGCAAGACGCTAGGAAGGGATATTCTCTTTTTGAAAACGATATAAACGATGCTAATACCCAAATGAAAAAGATAATTGATAACGAAGCGTATTTATCCACTGTTATAGATATTAAAAGCGTATATGACTTAAAGGATAAAATCCAGCAAAAGCTTGATATGCGCAACAAAATGCTTTTGAATGAGGATAGAGGCAGCCTCGTTAGCCTTGTTCAGGAGAAAAATATATATGAAAATAAGCTGAATAATGCAATTTCTAATATTACATGCAAGGAAACGGGTATTGTTTCATACGAGGTTGATGGCCTTGAGGAGATATTAAAGATTGATAGGCTAACGGAGCTTACAAAAGAAGAAACACAAGGCAAGCCTGATGCCATCCATGGTGAATATAAGAAGACCGTATCTCAAGGCGATAGCGTTTTTAAAGTTGTGAAATCCAATACTTGGTATATCGCTGCGTATTTTCCTACAGCTGACGTTGAGGAATGGAATGAGAACTCCGAAAGGACTCTTTACATACAGGATTTAGACAGCTTTAGCCCGTATACAGCAACAATCCATAAAATAATAAAAACAGCTTCTAATAACGAAACATATGTTGTCTTTAAATTTACAAAGCTGCTCAATGATTTTTTGGACAAGCGTAGTGTTTCGTTCAAGCTTTACGAAAACGTCAGCGAAGGCTTGAAAATTCCAAACGAAGCTATTATTGATAAAACGCTGTTAAAAATTCCAAGCAAATATATTTTTGAGATAGAAGCAACAAGAACAGCCAATAAAAGTCTTGGAGTTATGAAATTAAGCCAAAGCGCTGAGGATACAAATAACGAAACAGTTGTTATTGCTGTGAGTTCGTCAGATGAATTGTATTCATATATCCAGCAAGACATAAGCTCGTTAAAGCTGGGCGATGTTTTGATCAATCCCCAGGATCAGTCTGATACGTTCCAAATCTCAGAGGTTAGAAACGTAAAAGGGGTATATGTTATTAACACAGGTATATCAGTCTTTAAGGAAATAAATCTAGAGGGTCAGCTTGCGTCAAATAATTCGTACACTGTTTTGAATCCGGATATGAATAAATCCATAAAGATTGAGGACAGAATAATTTCCGACGCTAGGGTGATTTCTTCTGATAAAAAAGTGTATTAAAGCAATATTAAAGCAATATTAAAGCAATATTAAAGCAATATTAAAGCAATATTAAAGCAATAGGCGGGATGGCATGATAGATTATATAAAAGACAATCTGGATGAAATAAATCAAAGAATAAAGCGTGCTGCGCGTAAATCTGGCAGGGATATTGCCGATATAACGCTTGTTGGTGTAACTAAAACTATAGATGTTGCAAGAATACAGCGTATGATTGATTTTGGCGTTAAGAATATAGGAGAGAACAGAGTTCAGGAAATCATGGCGAAATATGACAGCATAACCGATGCCAACTGGCATATGATCGGCCATCTACAAACAAATAAGGTCAAGTATATAGCAGACAAAGTATCTATGATTCATTCTGTTGATAGCTTTAAGCTGGGGCAGGAAATATCAAAAAGAGCGCTAGAAGCAGGGCGCGTCATAGATGTTTTGATTGAGGTCAATATCGCTGCTGAGGATACAAAATATGGCGTCTCGCCAGATGGTGTTTATAACCTAGTAAAAGACTTGTCAATTTTAGACGGGATAACCGTTTCTGGGCTTATGTGCGTTGCGCCTTTTGTAGAAAACCCTGAGGAAAATCGGGAATATTTCAAGAAAATGCGGCAATTAGCAGTTGACATTAAAAGTAAAATGGTTAATAATATATCCATAAAGTATTTATCAATGGGGATGACGAACGATTTTGACGTTGCAATTGAAGAAGGCGCTAACATTATACGAATAGGCACGGGTATTTTTGGGGATAGAAACCCATAGGATTTGATTTTTACATAGGAGGATTTGTTTTATGGCAAATATTTTTGGTAAGTTGAAGGATTATATGCTCGGCAGTGAAGAATACGAAGACATTGATGAATACGAGGATTATGAAGATGATTTGACTTTAAGGGAAGACTATAAGAAGGAAGCTCCGCTGACAGTGGCAGCTTCAAAACCTAGTAGATCTTCTGTATCCAGTTATGATTCTAAGATAGTAAATATTAATACCAGCGTTCAAATGCAGGTTGTTATTTCATACCCTCAGACTGTTGATGAAGCAGGCTCTGTCTGTGACTATGTTAAATCCAATAAAACAGTCGTTGTTAATCTTGAAAGCACAAAGCACGAAACGGCTCAAAGAATAGTTGATTTCTTGGGCGGCGTAGCTTATGCTCTTGATGGCGATATTCAGTGTGTTTCCAACAAAATCTTTATCATTGCTCCAAAGAATGTCGATATATCCGGGCATTTTAAAGAAGAGTTAAAAGCGAACGGGTTGCTTTTCTCTTTCGCTCAATCATTTAAGTAAAAGAGGTTATTAAATGAATCCGTTACTTCTTATTCAAGCGGTTGATAAATTTTTCTTCGTGCTTGAAATTGCTATAATTATTAGGGTTTTGCTGTCATGGCTTCCCATTGGCCGGGATAATTTTTTTGTGAAATTGGTTTACAGCATAACAGATCCGTTGCTTGCCCCTATAAGAAATTTGATTTATAAATCTCCGTTGGGCGGGTCGGGTATGGTTTTGGATTTTTCTCCAATCATTGCCTATTTTCTGATGAGTCTGTTAAAGCAGGTTATTATTTCTATTTTGATTTCTTTTGTCTAAAAAACCGGTTGTAAAGGCAGTGATTTTTTTGAATGCTTTAGAACGGGAGAATTTGTTGAAAATATTTAATAATGACCAACCTGATGAGAAGCTTTTGTTTTCAAAAGTTCTTAATCAGGTTTCTTTATGCGAAAAAAAACATGAGACAAGCTTTACGGATTTTCTTGATCCTTATAGGGCAAACATATATGTGTCGGCGATAAAGACAATTAAGAATCTTGGTTTAAACATAGCTGTTTTTGGAGGAATGCAAGGCTCGGAAAGACTTGTTATTGGATTCTCTCCAGACTATATTGAGCTTGCAAATGATGATTTCCCCATCGACGTTATAAAAATAACTTATGACACACGATTTTCATCTGGCCCTTCTCATCGTGATTTGCTCGGTTCAATACTCGGCCTTGGCATACAGCGGTCAAAAATCGGGGATATAATCATCGAAGGTAGCGTTAGCTATGTTTTTGTATACAATGATATTTCGGAATATATTATAACCAATCTGGAAAAAGCAGGCAGAACAAAGATGCGTGCCGATAAATATACAGGGCCTATTCAGATTCAGGATTTTAATGAAAAAGAATCAGTCATGACGGTATCATCTCTTAGAATAGATACAATGATTTCTCATATTTTTAAGCTATCGCGCTCTAAAGCGGCAGAATATATCATTGCGGAAAAGGTTTTTATAAATTGGCAACCGGTATTAAGTTTATCAAAAAATGTCGCCGTTGGCGACGTAATAACTCTTAGGGGTCAGGGCAGAGCAAGGATTGTGGATATTCCTGGCAGGTCTAAAAAGGACAAGATTATTGTAAAATTTGTTTCCGCTGTTAGATAATAAAAGAAACAGCCTTTAAAATAAAAAAGTTTGGAGGAGTTTATTATGGAAATGCCGAAAAACATTTATGCTTGGAAATGGAAGGTAAAACCTGAATGTTTGGAAGAATACGTAAGTATGCATCTTAATCCGTGGCCGGATGTTATGGCGGCTCACTCGGAAGCAGGATTTACTGATTTTAGTATTTTCCAAAACGGAAATGAATTCTTTTATTACTTTAAAACGAACGATTATGAAAAATCAATGGCTTTTATGAATAATAACGAAACTATACGTAAATGGACGGATGTTACGCTTAAAATGCTTCAGGTCGATTCGGATGTAGACTTTGGAGAGGATGCTCCGCTTCCGCTTATGCGGCAGGTGTTTTATCTGGAATAAGTCATGCGGGCGCGTAAAGCGCGCCACTACAGAGATTGTGACCTCACGCAACTTGTAGGGACGACCTTTGGCCGTCCATTAGAAATGTTAGTATTTGTCAACATCGTGAGGGGATTTTTTTATAAAATCCTCTCAGTCTATTTTTGTGTGTCTCATAACTTATGCCTATTCAGCCAAAAACCGAAAACTGCGCCGCAAATCCCGCCAAATATATGAGTTATGCGCGAAACGTTGTCTGCAACAAAAAAACCTGCCGCTGCTTCCTTTCCGATAAAAACAAATATACATAATATAAGTGTTAATGGTATTCTTCCCTTTTGAAGACTAACGAACGAACTGAGTAATATAAACATAAACACTACACCGCTTGCGCCAAGTAAAGCCGCATTTTGCGACAAAGCCAGGTGTGCGATGCCGGTAAACAAAGCCGTCGAAATAATCATAAGCAATATCTTTTTAGAACCATATTTCTCCTCCAACATAGGCCCGACAAGCAGGATAAGAACGAAGTTATTGAAAAAATGGTCTATATTGACATGCCCAAGCACATGCCCAAACATTCTTATATAAAGAAGCGGGTCTGCAGGTGACGATCGGTAAATGGAAAACAAATTTAAGTTAGACAATCCGTCCGTTAGCATATTTAGCATAAGAACAAGGAATGAAATCAGCGTGAATGACAAAATAACGGGAGCGTTATATTGAATCTTTTTAAAAATGTTCAAACAAATCACCTCTGTATTATTTGCACATGTTACGTAGCCGCTGGTTAATTGATTATTTAGTAAACTTTAGTTGTTCAGGTTGGGCTTCGGCGGGGTTAACAAGCCCGAAATGCTTGTAGCCAAGGTTCGTAACAACTCGCCCTCTGGGCGTTCTTTGAATATACCCAAGCTGAATCAAATATGGCTCATAAACGTCTTCGATTGTTTCGGATTCCTCATTTATAGAGACCGCCAAGGTGTCCAGCCCGACTGGCCCGCCATTGAATTTTTCGATAATTGAAAGCAGCATTTTCCTGTCTAAAAGATCAAGCCCCATTTTATCAACATCCAGCAAATCAAGCGATGCTTTTGCCGTTTGCTCGCTTATCCTGCCGTCATATTTGACCTGAGCAAAATCCCGAACTCTTTTTAATAGTCGGTTTGCGATACGCGGTGTTCCTCTTGAGCGCCTTGCTATTTCGCATGCTCCATCTTCGGTTATTTCTATAGAAAGCACGGAAGCGGAGCGGGTTATTATCATTTTAAGCTCATCTATGGTATATGGCTCGAGCCTGTGTATAACGCCGAATCTATCGCGCAAAGGTGCAGTTAAAAGCCCAATACGTGTGGTAGCCCCGACTAATGTAAATTTGGGGAGGTTAAGCCGAATTGCCTTTGCTCCCGGGCCTTTTCCGATAACAATATCCAGAACAAAATCCTCCATAGCAGGATATAATATCTCTTCAATCATCCTGTTTAGCCTGTGGATTTCGTCCACAAACAAAATATCTCCTTCATTCAGGTCATTTAAAATTGCGGCCATATCACCGGGGCGTTCTATCGCAGGGCCGGAAGTGATTTTTATATTAACATTCATTTCCCGGGCAATTATGTTGGAAAGCGTTGTTTTTCCAAGACCCGGAGGGCCGTATAAAAGCACATGATCCAAAGATTCTCTGCGCATTTTGGCGGCCTCAATATACACCTTCATCGTTTCCTTAACCTTTTCTTGGCCGATATATTCATCAAAGACCGAAGGGCGCAGTTTTGGTTCAAGCTCCAAATCCTCCGGGCTTAAATCTGTTGTTATTATCCTTTTTTCCATATAATATCACCGATCCGATAGTTTTAAAGAGAGCTCAAACGTTTGAGCGCCAATCGTATTAGCTGTTCTGTGCTAAGCCCGTCCTGAGAAACCTCCAACACAGCCTTGACGGCATCGCTTCTGGAATAACCAAGCGCAATCATAGCATCAATGGCATCTTGTTTATGTCCTGACGAAACGTTTGCAGTCACAGGGGATTCCTCCATGCCGATGGCTTCTTGGGTTTTTATTTTATCACGCAGATCCAGAATGATCCTTTGGGCGGTTTTTTTACCAACACCCGGGCATTTGGAAAGCGTTACTGAATCGTCTGTAACAACTGCAAGCATAAGCTGCGCTGGTGTGATTGTCGCCAATATAGAAAGGGCGCTTTTTGGGCCGAGGCCATTAACTGTCAGCAGCTTGTTAAACATTTCAAGCTCATCCATCGCTAAAAAGCCAAAAAGAGAAACATCATCCTCACGAACACTCATATACGTATACATTTTGATTTCAGAGCCGGGCTGTATTTTTGCGATAGTGGCAGTTGAGACCTTTATAGTGTAGCCAATTCCGTAGCACTCCAAAATGATAAATGAATCCGAAATATGTTCAACGCTACCTTTTATATACGAAATCAAGAAATCAGCCCCTTTAACAGTATTAACCAAATGATAATAACACATATAACGGTAAGTTACAATTTGTTTTTATAATACACATCAATCCAATTCCGACACAAATCGCACTATCGCCAATATTTCCTATCCAAGCTTCTATATTGTATTGCCTCGGAAAGATGCATAACGTTTATATTCTCGCTTTTTGAGAGATCAGCAATAGTCCGAGCAACCTTTAAGATTTTGTGATATGCCCTTGCGCTTAATCCCATAACGTCAAACGCTCTTTTTATTATATCTTTTCCTGCATCATCTAGGCGACAATATTTTTCTATTTGGGCGGCAGATAGTTGTGAATTAAACCTGATGTTTTCATTTTCATAACGCTTTCTTTGTATTTCATGGGTATTCATAATTCTTTTCTTTATATCGGTGGAGGATTCGCCTTTTCTTTCCATTCCAAGATCGTTGTATTCCACTTTTGGCGCTTCTGCCTGAATATCTATGCGGTCTAGCAGCGGGCCGGATATACGCCCGAGATATTTCGTTATTTCGGAGCGAGAACACGTACATTTTTTTGGTTCTCCGTAATATCCGCAAGGGCATGGATTCATAGAGGCTATGAGAATAAAGTCCGAAGGGTATGTAATAGTTCCATTGACCCTGGATATAGTAACACTGCCGTCTTCCAAAGGCTGGCGCAACACCTCTAAAACATTTTTATGAAACTCAGGCAGTTCATCCAAAAATAAAACACCATTGTGAGACAGACTTATTTCCCCAGGCTTTGGCATTCTTCCACCTCCCGTTAAGGCTGCATATGAAACAGTGTGATGTGGCGAGCGAAATGGGCGCTTTGTGATAAGAGAACTTTTGGATGGCAACAAGCCGGAGACACTGTATATCTTGGTCACCTCAATACTTTCCTCAAAATCAAGATCAGGCATTATAGACGGTATGCGTTTTGCAAGCATCGTCTTGCCGGAGCCGGGAGGGCCAATCATCAGGGCATTATGGCGCCCTGCCGCTGATATTTCCAAAGCCCGTTTTACGCTTTCCTGCCCCTTGACATCAGAAAAATCAAGCGTATTGAACGCATCGTTTTGAGCAAACAGCCTGTCTGTATCAATGACATAACGAGAAATGCTATCCCCATTGAAATAACCAATAACATCATTTATGGTTTTAACGGGTATGACGTCAACGCCTTTTATTAAAGCTGCTTCTTCTGCGTTATCATAGGGCACAATACACGTCCTTACACCATCTTTAAATGCATTATGAACCATCGGCAAAACGCCGTTAATCGGTTTTATAACGCCATCTAAGGAAAGCTCTCCGGTAATGAAAACATCGTTTATCGCTGTTTGCTTAATAGTATTCATGCAAACGAGTATACCAACTGCAATAGGCAGATCAAACGAGGGGCCTTCCTTTTTTATATCCGCAGGAGCAAGGTTTGTTATTATGCGTTTAACCGGGAAAGCAAGGCCGGAATTTTTGATTGCAGAGCGAACCCTTTCCTTCGATTCTTTAATTGCAGAGTCCGGCAGGCCGACTATATCGAAAGCTGGCATACCGTTGCTTAAATCGACCTCCACATCAACCGTATAACCTTCAACGCCGATGATTGAACCGCTTAATACCTTTGAAACCATATATAATCACCTTTTCTGAAAGGAATATTTTGTAAATATAAACTTAATTATATAATATAACAAATTGTGTGTCAAAAAATTAAATGCCAATTTAATCAGTATTTATTTAGTAACTTAAAATATAGACAATAATAGCGCGAAAAGTCTGTTAGTATTGCATCAAACTGAAAAATGCCGATAAATTAAGGAAATATATGGGGGAACAAATTTTTGAGTACTTTTTGCACATTGACATTTATTGTAATCTAGTATATCATTTTGTATTATTAATTCAAATATTCTGAAAAATACTAGCGTAGGTAGTTACATAAGAAAGGGTATGATTAATATAAATATTGATCTTTGGGAAGTCAAAAAAAGCCTTAAATCCCTAAATAAAGAGGTTATGGATATCACAAGAACTAGGCTTGACAGTCTTGCAAAGCCTATAAACAGCCTCGGAACGTTAGAAGAGATGCTTGTAAAATGTGCAGGGATTTTGGGAACAGATAAGCTAGATATGTTGAAGAAATGCGTTGTCGTTATGTGCGCCGATAATGGTGTTCTTGCGCAATGTGTCACAGATACTCCCCAAGAGGTTACGGCGATAATGACAGAGAATTTTGCTTCTGGAAAAGGCACTGTTTGCCAAATGGCCGAGACTGTGGGCGCTGATGTTATCGTTGTTGATATAGGTGTAGCGAGCGATATAAATAATAAATATATAATAAATAAAAAGATTGCGTATGGAACAAGGGATATGGCGGTTGAGCCTGCGATGACAAGGGAGCAGGTTATCAAAGCTATTGAAGAAGGCATAGAAATAGTTGTTGATTTAAAGGCTAAGGGCTACGAAATGATAGCGACCGGAGAAATGGGAATAGGCAATACGACAACGAGCTCTGCTATCGTTTCTGTTTTGTTGGGCCGTGATCCGGAAGATGTGACAGGCAAAGGAGCAAGCCTTTTTGCTAAAGGCATAGAACATAAAGTTTCTGTTATTAAAAAGGCGATTGCGCTGCATAATCCTGATCCTAACGATCCGATAGATGTTCTTTCAAAGGTTGGTGGGCTTGATATTGCCGGAATGGCAGGGCTTTTTATAGGCGGAGCTTATATGGGCGTGCCGGTTATTGTTGATGGCTTTATTTCTGGAACAGCTGCTCTGCTTGCTCAGAAAATTGCGCCGGAAACAAAGGATTTTATGCTTGCGTCGCACGTCTCTTTTGAGCCGGGTGGCCCGATTGTTACAGAGGCATTGGGTCTTAATCCTATTTTAGATGCAAAAATGTGTTTGGGGGAGGGGACTGGCGCAGTTGCCACACTTCCTGTTTATGATATGCTTGTAAATGTTTATAACAATATGATTACATACAACGATTTAGGTGTATAATACTAATGCCCCGTCGCTTGCGGCGGGGATATTTATATTTTTGGCAGGTGAACCTTTTGAAGACGCTTATTAATTCATTTATTGCAGCTTTTTCAATGTATTCAACAATACCTATGCCACGGTCTGATTTGGACAAGCAAAGTATAAAGCTTTCGCTGTGTTTTTTTCCGATGGTAGGGATAATAATCTCGGCCGTCTTTTACGGCTTGTGGTATGTTTTGAAACTGTATGGTATAAGCCCCGGCTTGAGCGCCTCTGTGTTAATTATTATTCCTGTAATAATTTCGGGTGGTATTCATACAGATGGTTTTATCGATGTTTTTGATGCAATATGCTCTCATAAACCGAGGGATGAAAAACTAGTCGTTATGAAGGATCCACGTGCCGGAGCTTTTGGTGTTATTTCCTGCGTTATTTATTTTGTCGCCCAGTATGGTCTTTTGCAACAGGTTTATATAGATAGCCGTCCTGTTTATGTTCTGTTGTTCGGGTTTATTATCTCTAGGATATTGGCCGCGTTAAGTATTATATCGCTTCCTTGCGCAAAAAAATCGGGATTGGCGTTTATGTTTGCAGAAAACAGCGGTAAGAATGCTGTCAGGATTTTTATGCTTATTTATTTTTCGCTTTGTTCTGTTGCGCTTGTGCTTTTGTGTGGTGTTTTTGGCGTTTGGGTGCTCATAATTTCGATTATGTCTCTTGTTTGGTATAGGCGGTTTGTTATAAAACAATTTGGCGGCATAACAGGCGATACGTCTGGGTTTTATATAATGACCGTGGAGATATTGTTTGTTTTGCTGCAATGTGTCGGAGGGACTATGAGATGGATTTAGCAAGCACAGAACAAATCATAACGTTAATCAGGCATGGAAAAACAAAAGGCAACTTGCTGAACAAATATATAGGCAGGCTTGACGAAAGCCTTAGCGAAATCGGAATAAGAGAGCTTAATGATATGGCCCGGCAAGGGATTTATCATATGCCTGACTGTGTTTTTTCCAGCCCAATGAAAAGATGTATGGAAACAGTGGAGATTTTGTTTCCAGGGGTTAATTATACTATCATTGACGGACTAAAGGAAATGGATTTCGGCGATTATGAAGACAAAACATATGACGAGATAGTGGTATCCGGAGGATTTTCGGCGAACGAAGATGAGTTTGTTTTTCCAAACGGAGAGATCGTTAAAGACTTTAAACAACGTTCAGCTGATGCATTTATTCATATAAGCAGTATTATGAAAAAGATGGGAAAACGGTCATCAACGGTGATTTGCCATGGAGGAACGATAATGTCCGTTATGGAACAATTTGCCGCTGAAAAAAAGCCGTTTTATGATTGGCATGTCAAAAACGGATGTGGGTATGAAATAAAATTTTGTTATATCAAAAAGCTTGCTGATATAGTTAGGGTAATAGAGCCGGGCAACGGCTTTGAAATCTAATCAGCTGGTTTCATCGTTTTGACAAATATCGCCGAACCATCTGTTTTCAGCGTTATTGCTCCGTCTGTAACTGTGCTAAAAACGTTTCTGCCGGATTGATTTAATCTGTTAAGCACCTCCGGGGTAGGGTGGCCATACGTATTATTCCTCCCTGCGCTTACTATAGCAATTGACGGAGAAACCCCGTTTATAAAATCCCAAGATGAAGAATATTTGGAACCATGATGGGCCACCTTTAAAACATCCGCATTTATGTCGCTGCCGCTTTCAAGTATCTTTTTTTCGGTCTTAGTATCTATGTCGCCCGTAAAAATAAACTGGGCAGAACCGTATATAATTTTTAACACTTCTGATGCTTCATTTGTTTTGGTATTTTCAATTTTATCTGGATAAATGCACTTTATCTGAATACTTTCGTTAAACAGCATTTCATCGCCCGAGGATATATAGTATACCTCGGTATTATTTTTTTGGGAAAGCTTCAACAGCTGATTTAGATTTTCATTTGTTATGTCATCTTTGGATGGGTAGGGGAGAAATAGCTTTTTAACCGTCTTCCTTTCCATAGTTTCGATGACTCCGCCGGCATGGTCAAAGTCCAGATGGCTGACGAAGGCTGCTTCCACAACGTCTATACCCTTATAATCAAGATATGGAACAAGAACGTTTCTTCCTGTATTATTGCCTATGCCTTTTAAAATCTCACCGCCTCCGTCAATAAAAAATGCGCTTCTGCCCTTATTTATAACGATTGAATCACCCTGCCCAACATCAAGCATACATACTTCTAAATCTCTGGGCAAAAACTCTGTGGCTACTAAGGACAATACCAATACACAAAAGCTTGCAGCGAATACATTTTTTATTAAGTCAAAACTAGCCCGGCTTTTTTTAGCGTAAAGAACATAATATCCGATGCATAGCGTTATGCAATACATAACAATTATATAAAGTGGTGGTTGCCCTGTTAAAATATTTGAAAATGGCAGCATAAGACAAAGATTGCAAAGCAATTCATACAGCTGCAACATCAAGACGCATAATATAGCGATATATGATGCTATCAATGGGGCTATTAAACCAACGATGCAAATAAAAAATCCACATAGAACCACTATAAATACTGTAGGGATAATAAAAAGATTTAGCACTGTGGTTATTAATGACAAATTATAAAAATAATATACTGTTATCGGTATGGATGCTAAGGTTGCAGCTATCGCTCCGGCAAGATACGTTTTAATGAACTTGTTGTCAAAAAACTTTTGTGTAATAACAACCCTTGTCTTTATTATATCGAATAACTGCGCGATTGCTCTTGTTCCGATAATTAAACCGTATACAACAGCAAATGAGTATTGGAATCCCACATCCCACAAATACAAGGGTTGAAACAGTAAAATGCATAGAGCAGCGAATGATGTTGATGTTATAGAATCTGTATCTTTATATAAAATTCTGCCAAATACACCTATGCAATACATAATCACAGCACGCACTGTGGCAACGCCGCATCCTGTTAAAATGCAGTAAAATACTAAAAACAGCATTAAAACAATGCCGGCACGCCTATTGTTTAGAAAGCGTGACAAGATACCATCTAAAAACACGGCAAGCAGCGAAACGTGCAATCCAGAAACAGCTAGTATATGATAAATCCCAGCTTGCTTGAAAAGATCTTTTGTATCTTCATCCAGACCGCTTTTGTCTCCTATTATCATCGCTTTCATAATGCCGGATTCCTTTTGCGGCAATATTTTATCGAAGGTGGAGGACAATTTTTCGCGTATTTGAGCTATTATTGAGTCCAATCCCCAAGTGTTTCCTGTATTTTCGTATTCTTCTGCAAATATTTTGTATGTAATATCTTTCAGAGCGAAATACTTTTTCTCGTCAAAGCCGCCGTAATTGCGCAAAAAATCTGGCGGAAGCAACTCGCCGCCCAATATAACCGTATCACCATGGGATATTTTTATGCTTTCATCGAAATATGCCATTATTTTCATGTTGGTTTTTGCTTGGTTGCCATTTAAGCTTGTTATTGTTTGTGCTTGAATGATGGCTTTTGTATTTCCTGATCTTGTTTCTCCGATGTCTGTCGCACGACCGGTAAGCGTTACAATGTGGCTGTCACTTAATAATGCCTCCATGTTTGGGTCGGGAGATGGTATTCTTGTGAAAATGATAGCAAAGCCAACAAGAGCAGCGATCGGAAAGCACAAAACAATATTAATTCGAAACCGCAGGAAAACAACAAAGGTCATAAGCACAACAACAGCAAAAAAAAGGGCGATATATTCGTTAAAATACCGCCCCATAACAATACCGGCTATAAAGAATAGCAATATCCAAACCAAAGGTCTTTTCACTGCATAAACCCTCAAATCAATCCAGTATTATTTCTGCGTTTCTTTCAAAAGGCGAGCTAAGATCCATATGCCCAGCTATAGTGGAGACTTTATTACCTTCTATAAGTATTTGAACCTTTTTAACACCCGGCAGCTCTGTTAATGAGTTTACGATGGAATACACAGCCAAACGTTCCGGGGTCGAACCGCCTTCAAATTTATTGATAAAATCAGCAGATAGGTCTACATAACATATGCTGTCATCAGTCTTAACATCACGCACCTTAGTTTCCGCGGGTATTGTTCGGAACAAATCAGGGTCTGTCGGCCCTTTGATAAGCTGTTCGACAATATATGTTTCCACCTGCTGGTTTGGTGCAACCTGAATAGTACATTCCTCAGCTATAAGCCCCAGCCCCTGGCCGTCTGCAAAAAAGACTTTAAAATCCTGCCCCGTAGTCATCACCGGAGGGATTTCCGGCTCTATTTTGACATTGTTTCTGTTTAACAGCCCGATAGGCTCTCCGTCGGATTTTAAAAGCTCCTCATCTCCCACGTAGATATGTACATCGTCTATAAAAACTGCCTCAGTCAATGTCCATACAAGGGATGCTCTGCAAAACAGCTCTTCGTTAGGAGACATGTTCTTATAATCGTCTGAAAACTGAACATCTACAAGCTTGTGATTATCATAAAGTTTTAATTTTATTTCGCTATCCGCCGGAATTGTTCCGGAAAGCGAGGCTGATTTTGGTCCGGATCTTAATTCTGTAAGAATATTTTCAATAATGTCTTTATGAGATCCATTTTTTATAATTCTTTCCTCAGGTTCCAATATACCTTTTGAAGCATTAAGGAAATATATATTAACTGGTATATTATCAGTTTCTTTAGTTATATTCCGCTTTCCCTGACCGTGCATTGCTATAGCAACAATTGCGCCGAGAACAATAATACAAACCAAAATCACAATCCATAAAGGCATTTTAGGAAGCCTAAATGGTTTTTTAGTTTTATTTTGAGGGGCAGATTTGCCCTTGACGGCGCTCTTTTTTGGTTTTTTGGTCAATTAAATACCTCCTTAGTTTTGATGAATAGGAAGCCTGATAACAAACGTTGAGCCTTCATTTTCTTTGCTGGAAAGCTTAATACTTCCATTGTGCATAAGAACGGTTTTGTGTGTAATAGAAAGCCCAAGGCCTGTTCCTCCTGTTTCTCTGTCTCTTGTTTTATCAACCCTGTAAAAGCGGATAAAGACTTTGTTCTGGTCTTCATCGCTTATGCCGATGCCGTTATCAGCAACGGTTATAAATGCATTGGCATGGTCAGCATCGACTATGACCTTAACAGTTCCGCCTTCTTGGGTGTATTTTATTCCGTTTTCAATAACATTTGATATAGCAAGGCTAAGTTTCATTTCATCTGCATCGATATCGACTGTTCGAATGTCCTCATACAGTAGTGTTATCTTTTTCTGCTCTGCAAGGGGTGTCAGCCTTTTTATCATATCTTCAATCATTTTATTAACTTTTACCTGGCCGATGTTTAATGCCTGCTCTGTCCTGTCCAACTTAACGAGGGTTAGAAGCTCGTTTATGATATTAGTCATTCTATCGACTTCTGATATTATGTCTTGCAAAAACTCACGATACATTTCATTAGGAACGTCTTCCTGAAGCAAAATAGACTCGCCAAGCACCTTCATGGAGCTAAGCGGGGTTTTTAGTTCATGGGAAACGTTTGAAACAAATTCCTGTCTGGATGTTTCAACAGTCTCCAATTTGTCCGCCATATCGTTGAAGTTCGCCGAAAGCTCTGCAAATTCATCATGGCTTGTAATGTGTATCCTTTGATTTAAATGCCCCTCAGACATTTTTTTGACAACCCTTAAAATATTTCTAAGTGGGTCTATAATAAGCTGGGATACGAAAAAGACCAAAACGCTTGTAATAAGCCCTAAAAGCATGGCTAATATAACAAATTTTTGAGTCATTTCTCCAACAAGGTCATTAACTGCGGCCATAGAGGAAACTAGCAAGACCGCTCCAGCAACCTCGCCATTATCATCAAGGACGGTTACAGCGGCATACATAACCTGTTTGTTTTGCTGCACAGATGCTACGTCTTTTTTATTGAGTGCTTCAATTACCTCAGGTATTATATATGTTTTTCCGCCTTCAGAATCATTGGAATCAAATATAACAACGGATTTAACGTCAAATATAAATATTCTGTAGCCACCTATTTCGCTCTTATCATAAATCTCCTGATTTATAAGCGGGCGTTTGCCCTCGTTTGTCATGTAGCTTGATTTTCTTATAGAACCGGCGATTTTGTTTCCTTGGTTTGTGAGCTCAGCTGCTTTTTGATCACTGTAATAATCTTCTAAGGTTGTTGTGACGGTATATGCAAAGAACATAAGCGGAACAAGGCTTATAAGTAAATATGACAAAAACAACTTCCAGCGCAGGCTTCTAAGCGCATTAATAACATTTTTAAACCTACTTAAAATAATAACCAACGCCCCATTTCGTGTGAATAAATTTAGGATCGCTAGGGTTTTCCTCTATTTTTTCTCTTAAACGCCGTACATGAACGTCAACCGTTCGAACATCTCCGGGATAATAATAGCCCCAAACCGTGTTAAGCAGGCTTTCTCTTGAATAAACCTTGCCCTGATTTTCCATAAAAAGCTCCAAAAGGTCAAACTCTTTGGCCGTTAGATTTACTTCTTTATTGTTAATTGTTGTTCTTCTGAGTGAAGGATAGATTTCAAGGCCACGGATGCTAAGCATATTCTCTGATTTTTGCTCTACAGGTACTGTTTTGACACTGCGCCTTAAAATGGCTTTTATCCTTGCTTTAAGCTCAAGTATGTTAAAGGGCTTTGTAATGTAATCATCGGCTCCGTATTCGAGGCCCATAATTTTATCCATATCGTCGCCTTTTGCTGTAACCATAATAATAGGGACGTTGGAATACTCTCTTATCTGCTGACATACCTCCAAGCCGTCAAATTTCGGCAGCATAACGTCTAACACAATAAGATCGTAATTATTTGCTTTTGCCATTTTTAATGCTTCCTCGCCATCATATGCGACGTCAACGGCCATTCCATCTTGTTCCAAGCTGAATTTTATGCCTTTAACAATCAGTTTTTCATCATCGACAACAAAAATCCTGTATGCCATGTTCGCTTTCCTCCTGTTTTTTATAAGCCATGTGCTTTCTATATTAATTATCATGATCAGTCGATTGTTACAAATTCTTTTAGCCTCTCAAACGTCTTTTCACCTATTCTATATACGTTTTTCAGCTCTTCTATATTCTTAAAATTTCCGTTTTTTTCTCGATATTCTATAATAGCTGCAGCAATAGTATCGCCCACGCCAGGAAGGGTTTTAAGCTTGTCCTTATCGGCTGTATTTATATTTACTAATAAGGCGGATGATTCACTTTCAACATCTTCATTTGCTATTCCGGGTTTTTCAAGGATATCGCCAATTTTTGGAATAACAACCTGTTGTTCGTCATTCAGCTTTTTTGAAAGATTAATATGCAAAAGGTCTGCGTCATCTGTTGGGCCGCCTGCGAGATTTAATAAATCTTCAATCCTAGCTCCTTTATCTATGCTGTATACACCGGGGTTTACAACCTGCCCTGTTATATAAACCTTTATTTGTGCTTCGGATTTGTCAATCTTTTCATCTGTTTCTTTGGGGCTTTCGGAACTTAAAGATTCCGTAGACAATGCATCTACCAATACAAAGCTCTTTTTTTCATTTTCCTTTAAAAACCAAATGAGGAATAAAGATGCACAAATTATGGTAATAATAATATATACTCTTAGCTTTTTTATATTCTTCATAAGCGCTACCTCGGGAATATATAGTATATATGTTGAAATAAATTTCAAACTAGTATATAATTTAAAAATCTAAGCAATAGTGACCAGCAAATACCAGGCTTTAAAATATAAATTACGCTGTTCTTGAAAGGAGTCCATATGAAACATAATGTTAAAAGGCTGTCTAGCCTTGTTATAGCCCTATTATATACTTTTTTACAACCAACTGCAATATTTGCCGACGAAATTATTTCCCCGCCGGAAGTTTCTGCGGAATCAGTCGTTTTAATAGACGCAAAAACAGGATTTGTTATATACGAAAAGAATATGAACGAGCAGTGCTTTCCTGCCAGCACAACGAAAATAATGACTGCGCTTTTAACATTGGAGTATGCAAAAGAAAATTATGACGAAAGAATTTTGTTTTCAGAAAATGCTGTTTTTGGTATAGAAAGAGGAAGCAGCCATATTGCAATAGACGTTGGAGAGACACTAACGATTAACGAAGCATTGTATGCTATTATGCTTGCTTCTGCAAATGAAGTCTCGGCTGCTTTGGCAGAGCATATAGGCGGCTCTATAGAAGGCTTTGCAGATATGATGAACGCAAGAGCGAAAGAACTGGGAGCTAATAACACAAATTTTGCAAATCCTCACGGTCTTCCGAATGATAATCATTATACAACCGCTCATGACCTGGCTCTCATTATGAAAGAATGCATTAAAAGCGATAAATTTAATGAAGTTATAGCAACAAAACGTTATGACATCCCGCCAAGGGAAAAGCAACCTGAGATTTGCCCATTAAATAACACAAATCAGCTTATACTAAACGGAAAATACCATTATGATAATATTGTTGGGGGCAAAACAGGATATACAGACATTGCCCGCCATTCTCTTGTTTCATATGCTAAAAAGAGGGGTGTTGGCCTTATTGCTGTTATTTTAAAGGCAGAAAAAAACGTTCCGTATACCGATTCTATAGCTCTTTATGACTATGGCTTCAAAATGTATGACGAAATAAAACTGTTGGATAAGAATAACTATTCCACAAGCCTGACGGTATATGG
>CAYVCG010000017.1:21685-32077 GCA_964449985.1 uncultured Defluviitaleaceae bacterium | reverse complement strand
GCTTCCATTACTGCAGCCTGCAAATCCTTTTCGTATGATCTATTTCCGTTATGTGTTGTGCTGTTTTTAAAATGCAAACATACTTGGCCACTCATACCATTGTTTCCATTAACTCCGCCGCCATGAGGCATACCGTTTATAGCAGCAGCAAGCGTTCTTCCGTTAATCGTAACAAGCACAGGGCGAGCATCCCAGGACCAAACACCGCCGTAAGTCTTCTTCATTATTGCGGTATCTTCTTTTGTTATTGGCTCAACGTCTGCATGGTTTCCGTTTGAAAAGCTTCTAATATAATATGTAAGCCCAGACCGAACGTCATAAACTTTAATATCTGCGCCAATTGTTATTACACCTTTTGCTTCAGACCACCAATCCAGAAGTTCGACTTCCGAATTCGGTGAGGAAACTTTAGCAGCTTCATAAGCCTCTTTTGTAACTATATATTCAGAAAATATATAACCCGTTTTTTCATTATAAACAACTGTGCTCCAACCGTTCTCAACATATGAAGAAACTTTAACAGCCGTTCCTCTTTCAATTGTTACGATGATAGCATCATCTTTTGATGGCCCAGTTCTAAAATTAACGCGGTCAACAGTTACATAATCCAAAAGAGCCTGTTCCTCCGCCATCAAAGTTACACAGTTTATGGCAACAAACGCCAAAATCATCACGAAAAACATTTTTAATTTATTATAAGAAATACTCATTTTTCAATCAATCCTTTGTAATTTTTAAAAGTTATTAATGAATTAATAACTAATTTAACAATATTGTAACATATTCGTAACCTCTTGTCAAGCATTCGTAACAGAAAGTGTTAAATACTGTTAAAATATAAAAACCTTGCAGTCAAATAAAATTAGTCCACAACTCTTTTAAATATTGCTTGTAACACTTTTCCACCCCACCACATAGTATGTACTATGGTAGGGAACCTACCAGAAAGAAGGGGGGTAAGAAGATGCCTGAATGTTGTTTAATAGAAGACCTTTTAAGATATGTTGGTCGTACAGTAACAATTTTCACCACAAGCGGTGGCTTGTCCGGTAGCGGTTTTACGGGAGTTTTGGCAGGTGTTTGCGGAGACTGTGTAAGACTTATAACTGATATTGGAGCAGCACCTGCTTGTCCGGTTGGATGCTCATGCACTGGCCCAGGAAATTGCAGCACATACGGTTTCCCAAGCTATGGTTTTGGTGGTGGCTGCGGTTGTGGTTGCGGTGGCGGTTGCGGCGGTGGCTGCGGTTTCGGTGGATTCTTTGGTGGTAATGCACTCGGATCAATCACAGAAATTCCGATTTCAAGAATCGCATGCTTTACTCACAGCGCAATATAATTGCAAGAAATAAAGAATTATAAACATCTTTACAAAAGCTGGTGAGACGCTTATAGCCAATAAGAAGCCTTTAAGATTCAAAGATCCTAGGTTTAAGTATATTTTGCCTAATTACATTGCAAATGACCGCTTATCGCACATGAAAACTATTAATACACGCACGACGCTCAATGAATAAGACAAAATATGCCCTCTATATCCAGGATCTCTACAGAAATTTATTAGTGACGAAAGATCGATTTACCATTAACTGAACTTTTACTTTAATCTAATAATTATTCCGCCAAGTTTTAATCTTATAAAGGCCGGGCATGAATGCCCCGGATACGTAAAAGGCTTCCGAGAGTTTCTCTTAGAAGCCTTTTGGCTATTATGCGGCAAAACAAACGAACTATAGCCCTCTTTATAATTTTGTGTTAGAATGTATTAATAAATTAGGAGTTATGCTTGTGAAGGATGATCTTTATGAAAATCGGTGTTATTGGCGGAGGTGCCGCGGGATTTATGAGCGCGTTTGGTGCCTCTGAAAACGGTGCGCATGTTACTATATTGGAAAGAAAAGACAGGGTTCTAAAAAAAGTTTTGGCAACGGGTAACGGGCGCTGTAATTTCACAAACGAAAGTATCTCAAGATCCAATTATTATGGCAGGAAAACCGAATTTACGGACTATGCCATAAACACCTTTACGCCAAAAAAAACGATAGAACGGTTTGTGGCAATGGGTATACCGCATAAGGTTGAAGAAAATGGCAATGTTTATCCTATGAGCGGACAAGCCTCCTCTGTTGTGGACATGTTTAGACTGGAAGCCGAAAGGCTTGGCATAGATGTTGTGACCGATTTTGATGTTGCTAAAATATTAAAAAAAGGTGCAACATTTAGTGTATATTCAGCCGATGGCTCTTGTTTAAAGTTTGATAGGGTCATTATTGCGTGCGGCGGAAAGGCTTCCCCTGAGCTTGGATCAAACGGCAGTGGATATGAGCTTTTAAAATCATTTGGGCATTCCATAACAGAGCTACAGCCTGCTTTAGTTCAGCTTAAAACCGATAAAGACAGCATCAAAGGTTTGAGCGGCATAAAATCCGAAGCACTTATAACCGCTTTTCATAAAAACAAAGCGATTGCCACCGAACAAGAGGAATTGTTGTTCACTGATTATGGCATATCCGGCCCGGCTGTTTTTAATTTATCTTATTTATTTGCGTTGTATAAGGATTTAGTATTTTGCGTCGATTTCCTCCCATTTTTTACGGAGGATGAGCTAATTGAAATGCTAAAACAGCGTCGTGAACAGCTTTCCCATCTCACAATGGAAAATTTTTTAAACGGTGTGCTTATAAAAAAATTGGGGCAATTTTTAATAAAACGTGCCGGAATTCAAAAACTTTCTATGCCTGTTTGTGATTTTGATGATGATTGTATTTATCGTCTTGCAGATCAAATTAAAAATTATAAAATCAAGATACTGGACACAACGGGTTTTCGAAATGCCCAAGTTACCGCAGGCGGCGTTGTTACAGACGAGTTTGATGATAAAACAATGGAATCGAAAATTATTGATGGCTTGTATGCCGCAGGAGAGATTTTTGATATCTTTGGCGATTGTGGCGGATATAACCTCCAATGGGCATGGTCCAGCGGATATTTGGCAGGCATTAGCGCTGCAATGAAAGGATTGATATAAAATGCTTCGTATAACTAACATAAAAATGCCTGTTGTTCATACTGTTGACGAATTAAAGATAAAAGCCGCAAAATTATTAAAAATAGATGCTGCAAAAATAAAAGAAATGAAAATAACCGGCAAAGCAATAGACGCACGCAATAAGTCCGACATTTATTATGTCTATTCTGTAAGCGTTCGTGTTCCGGATGAAAAAAGATTTTTAGGTCTAAAGAATGTAACAATTGAAGAGAGCATTGAATACGTAATAAAGAGATTTGCAATGCCTATAGAACCACGCCCTGTTGTCGTTGGCAGCGGCCCTGCTGGTCTGTTCGCTGGGCTTATTCTGGCGGAATACGGCCTTTGCCCTGTTATTTTGGAACGCGGAAAACCCGTGGATGAAAGAAAAGCTGATGTATATAATCTTTTTGAGACCGGGCGATTAAATACAGAATCCAACATTCAGTTCGGTGAGGGTGGAGCTGGAACATTTTCCGATGGTAAGCTGACAACAAACACTAATGATAACATACGCATAAAAAAAGTAATTGAAGAGCTTATAAAATCAGGCGCCGATGAGGAAATCGCATATACATCAAAGCCACATATCGGAACGGACAAGCTTGTTGAAGTTGTAAAAATGATGCGCGCCAGAATACAAAGCCTTGGCGGCGAATATAGATTTTGTCACAAGTTAAAAGGAATAGCTCACGAAAACGGCTGCCTTAAAGCTATAACCATACAATCTCCGGATGGAGACTATGAAATGGAAACGAACGCCGTCATAATGGCTGTCGGGCATAGCGCTCGTGATACGTTCGATATGCTTTATGCCTCAGGCGTAAGCATGATGCAAAAGCCATTTTCCGTCGGCGTGCGGATAGAGCATAAGCAAAACTTTATAAATTCAAGTCAATACGGGCGCTTTGCAGAGCTTTTGCCTCCAGCGGATTATAAACTCAGCACAAAGCTTAATGATGGTCGTGGAGTTTACACGTTTTGCATGTGCCCCGGAGGGGTTGTTGTTCCAGCAGCCAGTGAGGAAGGATTATTAGCAACAAACGGCATGAGTTATAACGACCGAGGCATGGACAACGCCAATTCTGCTGTTTTGGTTTCCGTTGATACAAAGGATTTCGGCGGAGATCATCCTCTTGCTGGCATAGAGTTTCAAAGAAAGCTGGAAAAACAAGCTTTTGAGTTGGGCGGCGGGAAATACTTTGCTCCCGCACAGTTGGTTGGTGATTTTATAAACAACACTCGAACAACGGCTTTTGGAAACGTCATACCAAGCTATAAACCGGGCGTTACGCCTGCAAACCTTAATGAATGCCTTCCTATAGACATATGCGATGCACTAAAGCAAGGTCTTAATGATATGGACAAGCGCATATTTGGCTTTCTAAGCCACGATGCGGTTTTGACAGCTGTAGAAAGCAGAAGCTCCTCGCCTGTTAGAATCATACGGGATGAAAAAATGTTTTCGAATATAATTGGCCTGATTCCTTGCGGCGAAGGCGCCGGGTATGCTGGCGGCATTGTTTCTGCGGCGGTTGACGGCATTAAATGCGCAGAAGCGCTATGTAGATGGTATAAAGAAAACATGATTTAGAAATATAAAGAGCTTTCGGGGCAATGCCCCAAAAGCTCTTTATATATATTAATATATCTTAGTTAACAACCAACGATGCATTGGATGTTTCCATGCTTATACGCACTTTTCTTTGCGCTGTATCAAACTCTATGCTCTTCGCCTCAACCATACCCGGGTTGTTTGCTATATAGTTCATGCCCGTAAGCCCCAGCTTGACATTGCCTAAAGATGTTTTCGCCTTTATATAATACCCAACATCAGGTAAAGTCGGAAGGTTTACATTAAGCTTTTGGTTGCTCGTCTCCAAAATCCATGAATAATCATTATATCTGTCAAACTGGGAAACGTTCATATTAAAATATCCGTTAAAGCATGTCATTTTGAGATTCGAAACATCCATACGGTTTGCTGTTAAATTCCCGTTGTAGTTTTCTATATGGGCGTTTTCGCAATATATGCCGTCCAGACGCATTTCTTTGCCGTTTTCACACTCCACTTTAATATTTTTAGCATGAATATTGTTTATATCAACATTTCCGTTTGAACCATATGCGGTAATAAAACCGGAGGACAGGGTCGAAATATTAATTGAGCCATTATAGTTGGAAACGTTTATGCTGTTAAACAGCGTCTCCGGGATAAATGCATCAACTGCGACCTTTTCGAAATCATCGTCATCATAATCCAAAAAATATTTGCTGCCCAAAACCGAAAAATCAATCCTTGCCCTATCATGCTTTGGAACGCACATAACAGTCGCACTTATTTTATCTCCGTTATAGCCTTTTAGCATAACAGGCGCATTAAGACATGAAATAATAAGCTCGTTATTACCAGGCGAAACCTTTAGCTCTATTGTCTTTTCCTGCTTATTTCTTGCAGAAAACGCAGAACCACCGGCCTGACTTCTGCCTTCCTGACGTGTTGGAGATGGTTCGGTAGGTTGCATGGATTTTGATATTTTATCAGCCACCATTGCTGTTTTTTCGGCCACTTTTTCAGTAAATTTCTGGAATTTGGGTTCAAAATCACGGGCAAACGCCTCAAACTTACGGCCTAGATCATCGGCAAAATCGTCAAAGCTAAAGCTGGATGTGCTTCCGCCGTTTTGGTTATTGGTTTGATAATTATTTTGGCTATTGCTTTGAGTTCTATTCTGGTCGGTATTATAATCCCTTTTTTCATACGATTGTGAGGTGTTTATATGGCTCTGGGTTTGTGGATTATCACGGTTTACAGTAGGCTCTGGTCTGGTTTGTGTTGCAGTTGCTCCTGCTGATGTTCCTCCGAACGATACTGATTCCAACAGACGAGAAGCCTCATCCGCTGTTATCTTGCCCTCTTCCAGCATCTTTAATATTTTCATCTTTTCGTTTACCATCATGGCTCCTCCTTTATACTATATACAAAATGCTTCGCATATAAATTATGTATTAACAATAATCATATACGCATACGATTACAAAAAGTTTAACATGCAAATCTAATAAGCGATATTAACCTAAGCTTAGAGCGAATAAACATGGAGGTGAATACATGCCGTCAATCATAACCCATTATATATGCGGTTTAAAATCTTTCGAAAAACTGAGGGATACAAAAATAATATCAGAAATAAGCGCAAACCCAGACCTTTTCAGCCTTGGAACGTTGGGGCCGGACATATTCTTTTTTGACGTCTCCCTTTCTGTTACAGAAACATCCGAAAGCGTGGCTATCGGCCACAGAATGCATAAATGCGGAATAAATCAGTTTTATAAGCATTGCGTTGATTTTGCAAAAAACAGAGAAGCTTCTGAGCTAAAAGCGATATTTGTCTATATGGCAGGCTTTCTTTGTCATTACGCCTTGGATTCTAATATGCACCCTTATATTTTTTATCACACAGGCTTTTCAGACAGCCATGCCAAACTAAAATACCCATACGGAGCATACCATAAAAAATTAGAGTCCGCAATAGACACGATCCTATGCAATGATATTCTGGGAAAAACTCCATGCCAGCTTGATATAGCCTCCAAAATAAACGCAACTGCTTATGAACGCCGCCTTATAGCTGACTTATACACATATGCACTGAGCAGTGCTTATACATTCAATCACAAACTGCGTAATTTTGAGAAGACGCTTATGTGTGAAAAGAAGTTTTACAAATCCTTCGGCCCATACCATAGTATAATAAAAAAGACGATGAGATTTTTTGAAGGTTGCATCGGCAAAAAAGGCATACTATCAAACCTTATTCATGACTCATACATATCAAAAGATGATACTTATGACTACTTAAACAAAAACAAAAGCGTGTGGTATAATCCTTGGGACAATTCTAATCCGCGGACACAATGCGTTATGGAGCTGTTTGAAAGTGCCGTTTCGCAAACGGTTTATTATATTTCGCTGCTTTATGATATCATTTTTAGTGATCGTGATACCGATGCAAAGATTAAGCGCTTAGGCAATAAAAGCCTTGAAGGCGGAACAGAGGTTGATATGGATTTTAAATATTTTGATTGTATGTTTGAGAAGGGCCTGTCATAGGGCTTTAAATAAAGAATTTTGATTAAAAGGGAGCTATAAAAAGCCCCCTTTATTTTTGAAATCATATCTATTTACTTATAAACATCTGAGTCCAATATGTTTTGCCTCCACTAGACACATATCCGACACCTATATCCGTAAACGTTGGGTTTAAAATATTTTTTCTGTGTCCTTCGGAATTCATCCATGCCTTCATAACATCAGCAGCTGTCTTTTGCCCTTTTGCTATATTTTCTCCTGCCGTTTTATACTTGATCCCAAATTTCTTCATCATATCAAACGGCGAACCGTATGTCGGTGATTGATGGCTGAAATAATTATTATTTAGCATGTCTTCGCTCTTTGTTAAAGCGACCTTTGACAGCGCTGGATCTAGCTTTAGTGGCTTAAGCCCAGCCTTTGCGCGCTCCTGATTCACCAGAATAACAACTTCCGATTCAAGCTTACCCTGATTTGATGTTGCGGGAGGGTTAGTCGGGCTTGGTGGAGTTGTTGGGCTTGGTGTGACCGGTCTTGGTGGAGTTGTTGGGCTTGGTGTGACCGGTCTTGATGGGGTTGTTGGGCTTGGCGGGTTTGTCGGTCTTGGCAAAACCGGTCTTGGAGGGTTTGTTGGTCTTGGTCTTTGCGTTGGTCTTGGAAAGCTACCAGGCCTTTTAGCGGGAGTATTACTAGAATAAGTTGTAACATAACTCCTCATATTAGATATAGACGCTCCGATTTCTTTTTTATTAAAGTCATTAGCAACTGCGTTAATATTAACGGCCGACAATGCAATAAGCGCAAAAATAAAGCTTTTCATTATCGTTTTCTTCATGTCGTTTCGCTCCTTTGTGAATAATGAATTCGTTACTCATTTAGTATTTTCACAATAAGGAGAATTAATGTTATGATAAATTTTACAATTCTGGGGCTTTACTTTTCAAAAATTTTTCTGGCATCCGACACGTTTTTAAATCCAGACATCTTATTTTGAAGGTCTCTCTCACCATTTTCTTCTATGTAGTCATAAACAATATCAAACGACCGTCTATAGGCTTCCGCTTCTTCCAGCACCCTAAAGTCGCTTTCGAGCCGCTCGATTGTTATGCCAGAGCTTTTTTGCTTTAAATCCTCCCTCCATTCAAAAGCAGCATATTTATACTCATAATATAATGAAACACCCTCAGTAAACCAAACCGGATAGTTTCCACTTGTCTTCAAATCAGTAAGCATATGTGTTAATTCATGAATAATAGGGCCTTCTTTTATAAAACGTTCTTTAACATAACTCTCGCCGCAGTTTTCTATCCATTGCCCCGGCGATAAAATGTTTATAACACCACCGTAATAAACCCCCATCGGAGCGACTTCATAACTAAGCCCAAGAGAGTTTGACATCGCATCCCCATCCGGAAAAAGAATGATAGTTATTTTATATATATCATCAATTCCAAAATCTTTCATCAATAATGGTGCATAAAAATCGATGCAGTTTGCAACGGCATCAACATATATCTCATCACTATCTGTATAAAAAATTCTTGAATAAAAAGATTCATAAGACGAAAAGCCACTGACGTTGTTAATAACACTTTTGTATATTCTGGCTTTGTCAAGGGAATATAGCCTGCCGGATAGCCCGCTGACAATCAAAATCGAAAACATAACCGCAACAATAAAAATGGCTCCAAGATATGTTTTTAAACCCATTCTATAATGTATGTCCCACTCCCCCTTTGCCTGTCGTATCCTGATATGTGTCGGCCGATTGCGGATTTATTTTTCCAAACTCAATCATGTTTTTTCTATATTTAATAGGAACAACACCACGTTGTCTCTTCCTGCTTACACGTTCCTTTATAGCAATTTGATTGAAAAATGCCTGCCATAGGCCTTGAAAATATTCCTCATCGTCAGTCAAAGAAACGTCTGCCTTTGCAGGAACTTCGTGCATTTCAAGCGCAACTCCATCATAAATAGCGGCAATACACCGTTTGGTATCATGAATCATCCATTTTTCATTAATAAGCCGTGAACAAAAATGATCTGCAACTATCGGCAAAACGTTGTTTTCCGGTTCGATCTCCGCATACAACACTCCCTGGCGAGTATCCTTAAACCGCAAGAAGCCTTTAAAGAGGTGGGCTTCACCAAAAACCCTTTTTGCATATGCATATGTTCTTAACACAAAATCCCATTTTGCATAGCGCTCTATGTCCGCCCCGATTTTAAAACCTGCGACAACATAGTTCAACAAATCAATATACCTATTCTCATTGGCATTTAAAAAAGCAAGATATAATGTTTCATAGCAATCATAAGAAATCTTTTTCCTTATAGCCTTAGCAACAGTTTTTGCCTTATCAACATCCAAAGCAACGGTAACATACTCTGCTTCAAGGCTCTGCTGAAAAAACTTATCGCAAACTATACGCGATGGCAAAAGCTTTTCATAATAAAACGCATAAATAATGCAAAGAAAGCAATCAAAAGTGCCATCAAAAACAACTACTACATTTCCCCTGTTATACACTTTACAGCATCCTCTCTTGTGGGCAGGATTTGGCCAGAAAATGGCCTGTTTGCGCAGATGGGGCGCGCATCATTACCCATAAAATCCAACAAAGAGAGCTGTTCGCAGCTTTCGCTTATCTTATTTTCAGAAAGCTTTATTTGCAAAACGTCTGGATGGACATAAGCATCCATCATTTTTCCTCCGCATGTTATAAAATATTTCGCTCTCTTTAAAACTATTCCCATTTTTTTTAGATTGTCAAAATTCAACTTGCCCGCGCGCCTTGCACGCACAATCTTTATCGCGGAACGCACACCAATCCCCGGAACCTTTAAAATTGTTTCATAATCCGCCTTGTTTATTTCAACCGGAAACTTATCAAAATTATTAATAGCCCATTGACACTTCGGATCCATATTAAGGCTCAGATTTTCTTCCTCGCCGAAAATATCAAGCGTTGTAAAACCATAATACCTCAGAAGCCAATCCGCCTGATAAAGCCTATGCTCCCGAAGCATCGGCGGATTAATATAGGGAAGGTATTTGGAAGAGCCTACAGGCGTATACGCTGAATAAAACACCCTCTTTAAGCTGTATGTGTTATACAGACCTTCTGCAAGACTAACTATCTTTTTGTCAGTATCCGGCGTTGCCCCGATTATCATTTGGGTGCTTTGCCCTGCTGGGACAAACTTTTCTGCATGTTTATAAATCTGAAGCTCGTATTTCGATCTGGCAATATTGTTTTTCATTAAT
>CAYVCG010000017.1:13277-21585 GCA_964449985.1 uncultured Defluviitaleaceae bacterium | reverse complement strand
ATGTTTATAAATCTGAAGCTCGTATTTCGATCTGGCAATATTGTTTTTCATTAATTTCATAGGAGTCAGTATATCGGTTTTATTCTTTTGGGGCGCAAGCTGCTTCAAGCCTTGCTCGGAAGGAAGCTCAATATTAACGCTCATTCTATCTGCAAGCATACCGGTTTTTTGAATAAGAGCAGCATCTGCCGCGGGGATAGCCTTAACATGTATATATCCGTTAAACCGATATTCATTCCGAACTATGTTTAGCGTTTCATATAAAAGTTCCATTGTATAATTAGGGTTTTTAATAACTGCCGAGCTTAAAAATAGCCCTTCTATATAGTTACGTTTATAAAAGTTTATGGTCAAGTCTGCAACTTCTCTGGGGGTAAAAGCAGTACGTGGGATGTCATTGGATGCTCTGTTAACGCAATATTTGCAGTCATATACACAACAATTCGTCATCAAAATCTTTAAAAGCGAAATACAGCGCCCATCCGCGGCAAAGCTATGGCAGATTCCCGCCGCCTCAGTACTACCAAGGCTGCCCCTTTTGCCGGAGCGGTTCACGCCGCTTGACGTACATGCCACATCATATTTTGCCGCATCTGTCAAAACCCTTAGCTTGTCCATAGTTTCCATTTTATCACCCCACTAAACTTTATTTTAGTATATCATGGCCTACACAAAAAGTCAAACATATGTTCTTATTTAAAAATAATATTCTTAGTGTTATACTTATTATATTATGCTGCATTGAGGGGCTTTTAAAACATGAACAATATCGCCTGTTTTAAAACAATTAAAAATTGCTCTGAAATCGAGCTTATTGAAAAAAAGTCCAGATTTATCGCTTCTGCCTCCCCTGTCGAAACATTGGAAGAAGCTCAAGTTTTTATTGATAATTTAAAGAAAAAACATTATAATGCTACTCATAATTGCTTTGCTTATAAAATCGGGCTTGATGGCGCATTAACCCGCTGTAGCGACGATGGCGAGCCTTCCGGCACAGCTGGCACACCTATTCTAAACGTAATTGAAGGCGAAGGCTTAAAAAATATTGTTATTGTCGTGACGAGATATTTTGGCGGAACGCTTCTCGGAACGGGTGGCCTTATACGGGCATATGGCGGAGCAGCAAAGCAGGCTGCCGTTAGTGCAGGTATAATAGAAAAAAAGTCGTTTTCTGTTGTTAAAGTTGCCGTTGAATATGGCTTATCCGGAAAGCTGCAATACGAAACGCTGGGGCAAGGGCATCATATTTTTGATACTGTGTATACAGACAATGTGGAATACACAATATGGGTTGAAGAGCGCCTAACCAAGCAGTTTATAGACGCCGTTACTGAACTATCTAACGGAACAGCTATAATCCGTGTTCAAAATACTATATTCTCAGAACTACCTTAAAATAAGATTTGTAAGAAAGGAAGAAATATTACATGTCAGGTCATTCAAAATTTTCCAATATTAAACACAAAAAGGAAAAATCAGATGCAGCAAAAGGCAGGATTTTTACACGATTGGGCAGAGAAATTGCCGTTGCCGTCAAATCAGGCGGCGCAGACCCACAGTCCAACGGCAAGCTGAGAGACATTATAGCTAAAGCAAAATCCAGCAACATGCCTAGCGATACTATAGAGCGCAGCATTAAAAAGGCTGCCGGTGAGATGGATTCTGTTAATTATGAAGCTGTCACCTATGAGGGATATGGCCCTAACGGCGTTGCAATTATTATAGAAGCCTTAACGGATAACAAAAACCGCACTGCCGCAAACGTGCGCAATGCGTTTACAAAAGGCGGTTGCAGCATGGGGACATTGGGTTGCGTTTCCTTTATGTTTGATGAAAAAGGGCTTATCATGGTGGAAAAATCAGATGATATTAATGAAGACGAGCTTATGATGGTTGCTCTTGATTCGGGAGCAACAGATTTTGAGCCTGAGGATGAGGGCTATGAAATTATAACAGAACCTGCTGACTTCTCTCAGGTTCGTGAAGCTTTGGAAAAGGCGGGCGTTCCTATGCTTTCGGCGGAAGTAACCTTTATTCCCCAAACATATACTTCGCTTAATAGCCCTGATGACATTAAAAAGATGAAGAAAATACTTGATCTTCTAGACGAAGAAGATGACGTTCAAAACGTATACCACAACTGGGAAAACGAAGAATAAACTTTAGATAATGGAACCTAAATAATAAGTTGATTGGTGGTAAATTATGGAGATTGACTACGGAATTGACAACACTGCGGAATTTAGGGACAAAAAATTGGAGCAGCAATACTTTGAATCTGAAGGAAGAGAAGCAATAAATTATTACAGATATGTTATTGTGTTTTTTGGAGCAATATATTTTCTGTTGCTTTTTGGTGACTATTTTGCTTTACAAAGCCAGCCTCCCACGGTCTTTTATTTGACTATTGTCTTGCGGCTGTTTGTTTTGCTTGCGGCGATAAATGTTTATTTGTTTGCCAATAAGTTTAAAAGCTATAAAAGCGTCAACTATTTAATAACGTTTTTTGAAGTTGCTACTGTTATCTCTTATTTTTCTATCCTATATCTAATATACAGCCAAAACTTTTTGGGCCAGTGTATTGAGGTTATTGTTTTAACGCTTGCAATATTTATGATACCCAATCAATGGAGAAATTTAATGGGCCTATCCATATTTTGTGTCTTATATTATTTGCTCTTGGCTCTTAGCTCCGTTGGCAGCATGTCGTCCCTGTTGATTTTGGAGGCATTTTTATTCATTTCAATAGTGACTGTATTTTCAGCAATCTCCGCTTTCAAGCTGCAACATTACAAAAGAAAGCAATATGCAAACCAAGTCCAGCTTCAAAAACTCACGGTTACGGATAAGCTGACGCATATTAATAACAGAATGAAGTTTGATTCAGTTATGGAAGAATGGTGCAACCTTGCTTCACGCTATAAATACACATTTTCACTAATTATGTTTGATCTTGATAACTTTAAAAATATAAACGATACATACGGGCATATGGAAGGCGACAACGTTATTATTGGCTGTTGTAAGCTTGTCAGCAAAAGCATACGGTCAGCAGACGTTTTCGCAAGATGGGGTGGAGAGGAGTTTACGATACTCCTCCCGCAAACAAGGCTTAATGAAGGTTATGAGCTGGCCGAAAGGTTGCGCATTGGCATCTCAAACCTTACGTTTGAAAATGCTAGAAGTGTTACTTGCAGTTTCGGTGTTTCGGAATACAAACCGGGAGACACGCCCGAATCCCTTATTATGAGGGTTGATGACCTTATGTATCAGGCCAAGCGTTCTGGCAAGAATACGGTTGTTAATGGATAACGCTAATGGATTAAGTTAATGGATTAAGTTAATGTATAATGCTACTGGATAGTTCTTGAATTATTCTACAGCTCAATCAGCTTATCCGTATAATCTTGCACGAAGTATCTTTTACCCTTTTTTATTACTGTATGGCCTTCCATTTCTAGAAGCATCTTGTGTTCTTCCAGGCCACCAGGGTATTTTTCGCACAACTCTCCATCTTTTTTAAGCGTGCGCCAATATGGGGTTTCATTCTCCGGCGCACGCTCTTTTGAAGCGTTGGCAGCGATATTTACAAATATTCCGGCAGTCAGTGGGCATGTGAAATCCGCATTGTATTTATTCGCCAGATTCTGCCTTATTTGAACAGTTGTTATTAACTTGCCATAGGGTATTTGCTTCATAATGGCATCATATTCCAGCGGCGGCGCGATAAGCATGTTTCTCCCGACGAATCTTGCCAATGCCTTTGGATCGTCTCCAATGTCTTCAACCTTTGGCATGTCCTTTGTGTTTTGCAGCTTTTCATTCCATGTTTTTGCCATTAAAACCGCTCCTTTCGTAAAAAACCTTACCCTCTACCTCTATCCTTTGCTAAAGCCGAAAAACTTCTGTCATAAGTCTTTTCTGCTTGCTCAGAGAAAAAACATCCAGGAAATTCTCCGTTTTTTGAATGATACGCAATACATGCGCAGCATTTTCCTTTTTTAGAGCATCTATATGTGCATGGGCACACCATGCTCTTAGTTTGACATGACATTTGAAATCACCCCTTTTTAATAAAAACTAATCTATAGCAAATCCGGCCGACGGCACTTCGTTCTTTCTAATGATTGCTCATTGCGCCATTTTTTTATATTCTCATGATGCCCGGAAAGCAAAACCTCCGGCACCTTTCGCCCTAAAAATTCCTCCGGCCTTGTATAATGCGGATGCTCTAAAAGACCGTCGGAAAAGCTTTCATTTTCATAGGATTCCTCTTTATTAAGGACACCAGGCAATAACCTGGATACACAGTCTATAACAGTCATCGCGGCAATTTCGCCGCCAGTCAAAACAAAATCCCCGATAGAGATTTCATCTGTAACGATTTCCTCTATAACCCTTTCGTCAATACCTTCATAATGGCCGCATAATAGCACAATATTGCTTTCCTTTGAAAGCTCGTTGGCAATTTGCTGATTAAAGACCTTGCCCTGCGGAGTCATATAAACGACACGAAGCTGCTTTCCTGCTCTTTCCTCCACGCTTTTATACGCATCATATACAGGCTTTGCCATCATAACCATCCCTGCTCCGCCACCATATGGATAATCGTCAACTCGATTATGTTTATTGCCAGAAAAATCCCTAATATCCACTGCCTCTATATTAATCAGCCCGTTATCAACAGCCCTCTTTATGATGCTGTGCATAAGGCCACCGTGTATCATTTCCGGAAAAAGCGTTAAAACATAAAAATTCATTAATCTCTCAAACCTTCCAAAAGCTTAACAGTCATTTTTTTATTTTCCAAATCAACCTTTAGAATGCACTGCTTTATAGCAGGAATCAATAGCTCCTTGCCTCCGGTATTAACAACATAAACATCATTTGCACCAGTTTCTATAATATCATCAAGAAGACCAAGCTCTTCCCCTTCATCCGTAACAACCAAAAGCCCCAGCAGATCACGAATATAAAATTCATTTTCAGAAAGCGGCAATGCAAGCTCCGGCGTTATTTTAATAAGGCAATTTTTATATTTTTCTGCCTCTGTCATATCGCCTATCTCTTTAAATTTTAATATAACAAACTGTTTATGATACCACACATGCTCTATATGCAGCTTTTTCAACTCATTCCTCATCTGGACATAGACAAAATCCAACAGTTCAAACCGTGTATGGTCATCAGTCATCGGAACAACCCTAACATCACCCTTTATTCCCTGCGTATTAACAATCCTGCCTATTTCAAAATAATCTTCCAAAAAGCTCCGCCTCTTTCCTCATGCTTTATCGCTCCGCCGAATTACGATTTTAAAAAAGCCGCCAACGGCAGCTTTTTTTGGTTTTATTGAACTATTTCAACGACAACCTTTGTATCGTTATGAATAGCGGAAGCCTTGACAACGGTTCTGATAGCTTTGGCAATACGCCCTTGCTTTCCGATAACCTTGCCCATATCATCCGGAGCAACTTTTAATTCCAACACGGTTGATTTGTCTCCCTTAACTTCATTAACAACAACCAAGTCCGGTTCGTCGACCAGATTTTTTGCAATAACTTCCAATAATTCCTTCAACTTAATCCCTCCGCTCGCATATGAACAAGCTAAAGCAACCACCAAAATAAGTTGGGACACCTAATCGGTGTTTACCTTATACAAACAAGATTATTGAATGGCTCCGGCTTTTTTGAGAAGCGCTCTTGCCGTGTCAGACGGCTGTGCGCCGTTGGAAAGCCATTTCTTTGCGCTTTCAACATCAACCTTTAAAACGGATGGTTCCTTTGTCGGGTCATAATAACCGATTTCATCGATAGCTATGCCGTCTCTTTGAACTCGGGAATCCGCAACGACTATTCTATAAAACGGAGCCTTTTTAGCACCCATTCTTTTCAATCTGATTTTAACTGCCATTTTCATTTCACCTCCAACTGTTTTAATTATATACAAATGGATTAAAAATCCTTTTGATAACTATTTTAAAAACGGAATGCCTTTTTTACCTTTTTTGCCTTTTGTCATATCACCAAACTGCTTCATCATACGGCGCATTTCTTCAAAACGTTTTAACAGCGAATTGACTTCCTGAATCGTTCTGCCGCTGCCGTTTGCAATACGTTTTTTTCTGGAGCCGTTTAATACGCCGGGATTCTGCCTTTCATACGGCGTCATTGATTGAATAATTGCTTCCACATGCACCATAGATTTATCATCAAAATCAACAGAGCTAAGATCAACGCTTCCTAGCCCCGGCAGCATACCCAGCAAATTCTTTATTGGACCCATTTTTTTGATTTGCTGCATCTGCTCCAAAAAGTCCTCCAGGTTGAACTCCATCTTGCGCATTTTGCGCTCCAATTCAAAAGCCTTATCCTCATCGAAAGCTTCCTGCGCTTTTTCAATAAGCGACAAAACATCGCCCATTCCAAGAATACGAGATGCCATGCGATCCGGATGGAACGGTTCAAGCTCATCAAGCTTTTCACCCATACCAACAAATTTTACAGGCTTGCCTGTAACCTTGCGAACGGATAATGCAGCTCCGCCCCTTGTATCGCCGTCAAGCTTTGTAATGATGATACCGTCAATACCAAGCTTTTCGTTGAAATGCTCTGCAACGTTAACGGCATCCTGACCAGTCATAGCGTCTACAACGAGCAAAATTTCCTGCGGGGAAACAACGCCTTTTATGCGTTTTAGTTCCTCCATCAATTCTTCGTCTATATGAAGACGACCGGCAGTGTCTATAATTACTACGTCGTTATTAAACTCCACAGCGTGATCAATGCCGGATTTTGCTATTTCCACCGGATTGACATCTGTTCCCATATCAAAAATGGGTATGTTATACGTTCCTCCGACAACCTTTAACTGCTTGACAGCAGCCGGGCGGTAAACGTCACAAGCTACTAAAAGAGGGCGTTTGCCTTGTTTTTTTAATTGACCAGCGATCTTTCCGGCAGTAGTCGTTTTACCTGCGCCTTGCAAACCTACCATCATAAAAACGGTTGGCGGCTTTGACGCAAACGTCAGCCTGCTTTGTGCGCTGCCCATAAGACTTACTAATTCTTCGTTAACTATTTTTATAACGTGCTGACCGGGCGTAAGGCTGGAAAAAACCTTATCTCCAATGCATTTTTCTGTAACGGAAGCGATAAACTCTTTAACAACCTTAAAGTTTACGTCTGCCTCCAGTAAAGCCAGCTTAACCTCACGCATAGCTTCCTTTACGTCTTTTTCAGTGAGCTTGCCCTTGCCTTTTAATTGTTTAAACACAGTTTGAAGCTTTGATGCTAAACCTTCAAAAGCCATTAAGCGCCCCCCTTTTTTTGATTATTGTAATTCCGAAAGCCTAGATTTTAGTTCAATTAAATCCTTTATTGTATAGCTTTCAGCTACTATCAAATCGTCTATATATTTAATAATAGTTTGCACTCTATCTTTATAAGCAGTATGGCTATTAACAAGCCCGAGATTTTCCTCATATTCGGTCAGGAGTTTTTCGGTGCGCTTTAAGATGTCATTAACGGATTGTCGGCTGATATCAAACTGGTCGCCTATTTCCTGCATGGAAAGGTCGTTTTGGTAATACATCTCAAAAATTTCCTTCTGCCGCTCGGTTAATAACTCGCCATAAAAATCATACAGAAGCGTCAAATACAATATCTTATCCATAAAACGCCCCCTGCTAATATAAAAAAACTCTGTAAAGTAATATTACCTTACAGAGTTTACAACATATTTATTTATTTGTCAACAACAATTTAAATCTAAGTTCATTATTCTATTACTGCGGAAACAGCAGGGCACATCGGGATGAATTTATTCCATAAAAATGCCTTATATGTGTATCCAGCATAAGCTTCTTTATCAACAGCAAGCTCAAGCTCAACACTATCGGCACCGATAAGAGCAGCATTCTGCATTTTTGATGCAACCAGCTTACCGCCGTTGTCATATACAGCAATAATTAAAGTCGCATCAACCTGTTCCTGTTTGGAATAATCCAGTGTAACCTTAACTCCATTATCGGTTTCTGATAAAGTGAGGTCGTTAAAATCTTTCGGGATAGGCGCAGTAAACGTCATGTAATCCAAGTTAGGCATCTCTGTTCCCGGGCCACCGCCAGGAACATCGTTATAGAATTCTATATAGCCTTTGCCAGCAGATGGAATATTAATCGTAAACTCAACGTTGCACCACATGGTGGACATACTCTGTCTTGGCAGATAAACCTCGCCTGCAACAACGTTTTCGCCATGCCATTTCATAAGATTTGGATTTTCTATAGTGCGCCCTGTATAAT
>CAYVCG010000017.1:0-13177 GCA_964449985.1 uncultured Defluviitaleaceae bacterium | reverse complement strand
TTTTCGCCATGCCATTTCATAAGATTTGGATTTTCTATAGTGCGCCCTGTATAATAGCGTATGTTTACTTTATAATCACCAGCAACAGGAGCATCAAACCATAACTTAATTCTTCCATCGCCGCGGCTTGTTGTTCCGAGCCAGCCGACAATGGAACCGGTTTGCGAACCGCTAAGGGATGATTTTTCTGCCGGATAAGCATAATCCCAGTTAGAGCAAATGAGCATTTTGCTGCCAGATTCCGGAAGCTTCGTTCTTGTGTATTCTCTTGAAAGTGTATGATCATAGTTAGTATTCCAAACCTTAACGACAGCTGTGCTGTTTGTTCCGATTAAGCCGTCATCATCTGCAACTTTTTCAAGCCGCACATAGAAGTCCAGCATTGCAACATCGCCCATCGTATTTAGGATTTTGACACTTACGTTCTTTGTGGTTTCACCCGGAGCAAATTCAAGAATATAGTCTATATGGTCGAACACCTTACCATGAACCCCTGTACCAGGTTCTGTATAAACCTGAACCTTTGCAACCTTTTCAATATCGCCGCCAACACGTTTTACAACGAGATTCAGCGTTCCATAGTCATCGCCGACGTTGAACTCGGTCTTATCAAGAGAGTAGGTTGCCACATCACCGCGATCCAAATAGAATATACCATCAAGGTCTATAGCTACTCTGTTCGTGGTTAATGTCACAGTATGCCTGCCATAGCCTAAGTCCGGCGATGTATAAATCAACTGTTTGCCAAGGCGGGAAGTTGCATTAAAGTTTGCTATTCCAATGTCTGTTCCATCAACATTAACGGTTGCAGCGCCATGACCAGGGTCAATTATGCCGATAATATAGAACTTGTTGCCAGTAAATGAGAATGTAGCTGTACAAACTCTGTTTGTTGCAGACCATTTATGAGAATCATTAATACTGTTTGCGCCTGTGCCTGCGCTCCAACCAGCGGAGTATGTTATTGCTGGGTCAAGACAGTCAATAAATTTAGCATCTTTAGGAACGTTAAGCGTTGGAAGCGCAAAGGCATCAACAGCTTTGTAAACACCGATTGAGTTAATAACCGGAACAGCCTGAGAAGCTGTGATATTAATACGAACCGCAGAAGCCGTTACAGCCTCATCACGAACTAATGCCTTGTATCCAACGGTCTGACATTCATTGGATTTGCCAAAAGCATACCAAGAACCATTAACCATAACCTCGATGTTATATTTGGAAATACGTTGGCCAAGAGGGATATATTCTTGCAACGAAACAACGTCGAACGTCTTTGGTTCGTCAAATGTAAGGGTTATAGAGCCAGTGTTAGTTCCATCATTAGTTGTCCAGTATGTATCGTAATCTTCATCTATTACGTTATCCGGTTTAAAACGGTTATCGTTTCCGCGTGTATTGGAAGCGGTAACTGCTGCACCTAATGCAAGATTTGTTTTGAATGTTTCACGTATAGCCTCACCAAATTCGGCAATGCGGTTTGCTTGAGCATCCGAAATCCTTCCGTTTTGACCCGGAGCAGCATTAAGAAGCAAAACAGAGCTGCGGCCTACTGATGAGAAATAAATATCTCCAAGAGATCTTAATGATTTTGGAGTGCCATTATAAGCGAACCAACCTGGGACTAAAGAAACGTCTGCCTCTGGAATACTCCAGTTCGCACCGTTGGCCTGGCCATTTGCAACAAGGCCTGTGCTCTCTCCACCCGTTCTGTCATAATAACTTTTTTGGTCTGCCCAGTTGATTCTGTTCCAGCACGGAATAGCAGAAACTCCGCTTTCAGTACCATTCCAGCGAACTGTATCGCCGTAAGGAGCGAATATAACCATTTCGGGATTGTATGAAAGAATAAGGTCTCTCCAGTTTTGCTGACCTTCTGAAACATAGGCAGGAGTGAAATAATACGGTTGGATAACGCCAGAAGCCTTTGCTCCGTCCATCCAAACCTCAACAAACTTGCCGTTGTTGCCGTATGCCGGGTTGCCTAAGATTTCTCTTAACTGCCCCATATAATACTGATTATAAGCGTCTCCGCCGTCTTTGCCGTATAGCGTGCTATTAACGTCCCAAGGGGAGAGGTATACACCCATGCCCATGTCATACTTGGTTACTGCTTTGGAGACTTCACCCACAACGTCAATCTTATTGGGGCTGTTTTTAACGCTATGCTCAGTTAATTCACTTGGCCAGTTGCAAAAGCCATCATGATGCTTTGAAACAAGAATCAAACGGCCAAAGCCTGCATCTTTAAACGTTTTTACCCATTGATCTGCGTCTATTGACGAAAGCGTGAACTGGGACGGTGTTTCACTTCCGTTGCCCCATTCCTTGTTTGTAAATGTGTTCATACCAAAATGGATAAATGCGGACATTTCTTCCTTTTGATATGCCAACTGCCCTGCCGATGGCGTTGGCCCCCAAGCAGCCGGCGCCGAAACCGACGGATCGTCAACATATTGTTGTTCTGCCGACAAAACTGACGTAGCACCAAAGCTAAACAACGGAACAACCATAGTCATAGCTAAAGCTAATGCGATTAATTTCTTTTTCATGCAAGTCATCTCCTTTTTTTATTTTATATTATATTTCAATATAATTTTAACATGACGGCTTGATACAGTCAATCAATTTATGTTTAATATTTTATAATATTAGTATAAATTTCTCTTGTTTTTATGTTATTGTGCATAAAAAGGGAGCAGAGCTCCCTTGATTATTACAATAACTTGCCTATTATCTTTTCGTCAAATTATGTAGTTTAATTTACTAAGCTTTAGTTGAATTCTGATGTAAAACTAAAGCTATAGGATCGGAACAAAGCGGAAAATTTAACGCCTTTAACCGTGAATACATCTCCCGGTTTAGCGACATAATCAAGCATGATTGTATCAATTTCATCAAAGGTGATGCCATCGGCGAATCTTTCTCCGTTGAGATACACGTGCATTCCTCGTGAAGATGGGCTCATGGGGTAACTAAACTTTAGGTATGTATGATTTTCATCAATGCTAACATCCATAGCTCTTATATCCGCCTGATCTACCACAGTCACATAAGAATTGCAAACGGCTTTTTGGTTTACCTTTAAAATAACATTATGATCTGGGGCTGCATCAGGAATATCCGCTGCGGACAGCTTAATAACTGCATAACCGCTTGTTAAATCCACATCCCATTCTTTGCCAAACATTACAACACTTGTTGTTTTACCCTCAAAATCACCTGTTGCATTTATCGCAAAGTTTGCATCGCATCCTGTTACAAGTGAGGTTGTTGCGTTTATTGTATAGTCTGATAATTCAACTGTGTTATAAACCTCTATTTCAGTAAGCTGCAAGTAACGCCTGTTGCCGTCTGACGGTTTTGGATTAAGGCTTAATGCATACAGCCTTACATAACGGGCATTTTGTTTACCTAAATAGAAGTTAAGCGGGCCATAATCAGCAACAGGATAAACTTCATCTTTAAAATCGTCGTTAACAGTTGTCCAGGAATCAGGATTTCCAGGGTTTTCTGAGGCTATATCTATCGTAAACCTTCTAGGGAAGCCGAAAGCGTTGTTATACTGAGTCGGGTTTTGAACGGCAGGATAAAACGTCACATAGTCGAACTCCATAACACTGCCCAAATCCACATAAATCCATTCCTCCCGGTCATCAAACACAACAGAACTGTCGGCTGTGGAAGAATATCCGGTGTATTCGCCGCCCTGATTTACGTTCTTGCGGTCTCCGTTAGTAACTCTTGAAATATTCCAACCATGTTCCGTATCAATGGTCGTTCTGGCAATGGCTGGTTTGTTGAGCGCAAGGTTTGGAAGTTTGTTTTGCAACATTGCGCTATAGGCTGCTTCTAGCTCTGCTTTTGCATTTATAAGTTCGTCATCAGAGGCTGTTATCGAATTCGCCATATCCCTTGCGTATACAAAGCATTGAACATACAGCGCCCATTCCGAATTCAAATACTCAATTGGATTAAGATAAAGCTGTTGCAACTGCAATAGCTTGGTTGTAAGCTCATCCCTGTATACATTCACATGATTGGGCATATCAAGAAGCATAGCTTCCAGCTCGTTGGCAATTGCATTAATTTGATCAATTGTTGCATCAGAATCGTTAAGGATTTGTTTTGCTCTTGATATTAATGCTTGCAAATTCTCCCAAGCTTCTGCCTTATAATCTATCTGTAAATATCCTTCCGCAGTTTTTATAAGGTTAGAAAGCCTTGTGTTTTCAAATTTATAACCGTCTACCTTGGACACAAAGCTATATGAGCCCGAGCCGACAATTATTTTAACATTTCCGCCCTCAACAACAGCTGATTTAACGCCAACTGCGTTCAAGACAGAACCACCGTCTAATGTTACATTGTCTAAGCTACCCGTTGGCAAATAAATCGTTGCCGTAGAGCCAAAAGGAATCTTAACGTCATAAGCAATGGAGTCCTTGGTTATAAGCCGCCAATTGCTTATGAGCTGCCCCCGAACAGTATTAAAATCTAAATCTGCATATTCCATATCACCGACTACCAGCGGGCTTAATTCAAAGGTCTTAAAGCCTTCACTAACATTTTTGAGCCCACCGAAATATTCGTATAAATATTCTTCATACGTTCCTAGGAAATAATGGTCTCTGGAGCGGGTATAATCTCCCCAAGATTCCCATAGGGAAGTTGCGTCCTTTGTTTTAAAATAACCCCAGCTCGGATAACTTGTTTGATTTAGTATTTTGTATGCAACATCTGCATATCCGTATTCTGTTAAAACAGGAAGGATTTCCTTAGTTCCCACGCATCCCGTATCAAGATGATAATCCCTGTTTACTATATCAGCAACAAGGTTTGTTAACACCAATGATTTATATTCTTCCGGAACAAGCCCTGCTGCAAGCGGAACAAGCTGGGATGCCTGGCGGTATCTGGTTCTGGTGCCTTCCGGATACCACTCACCCGTGTCATAATAACCTTCTGATTTATAGAATTTTGCATTAAACGCTGCATATACGTTTTGCATAGCAGCCCTATATTGCGCCGTATCAGCCGTTTTGCCTAATGCCGTTGCCATTTTTTCCATTGAGGTAAGCGCCATATAAGCATACGCTGTAGCAGTAATCGCGCTGCCCTCGGAAGCGCTGGCATCATTACCCGGTGACACCCAGTCGCCCAGTTTGTCGCCAGTCCATGTGTTGCCATGGGCATTAAGATAATTAATATAGCAAACCGCAAGCTTTCTCATACTGTCATACTGCTTCTCGACAAAGCTCATATTGCCATACATATCCCACAGTTTCTCCACGATGTTGATATAAACAGAGTTCCAAACAGGCGAATCATCCTGTGTCCAATCTGCGCTAGGAGCGATAACCATAACGTCGCCGTTTGCTTTTTGCGTATCACCCAGCATTTCGTCATAATACATAAGGAAGCTGTTGATATCAAAATTATAGAGCATAGACGGCAAAGCAACGTTTGCATCGCCCGTCCAGCCATTTTTCTCCCAAACAGGGGTATCTGTAGGCTTAAACTGGAAGTTGTTTAAAAGCGTTACTCTCATTATTCTATGCAGATAATTTACCATTTCATTTGATGTTTCAAAATTGGAAGAAGTGGCAACGTCATTGTTGCATCTATAAAGCTCGACATCATCGGCGGTAAGCTCTCCCGGATAGTTGTCTATTTGAATGTATTCATAGCCTTTATAACTGAACTTTGGCTCAAAAACTTCAACAGGGGCGCCTTTGGCTGTATAATAATCTCTTTGGATATAATCCTTAGGGAACCAATCCGTGTAAATGCTGTTTAAATAACCTTGTGCATTGATAGTTTCCCCATATGTAATAACAACCTGATTGCCGGCCGGAAGATCTTTCATAGTTAACTTCACCCAACCTGTGACCATTTCAGGGCTTCTTAGTACATAAGAACCGTTTGGCATCTTTGTTATAGACATTGGTTGGTATGTATACGTTCTGCGAACCGGCTCTATATACTGCCATTGAAGTTTGCCTGCCGGAGTTGAAGTCGATACTGCTTTCACCCATGTTCCGTCGTTTTCATAACCCGAGCTATCCCATCCTGTTTTTTCGTTTCTTGCATCATATGATTCGCCGTAATAAATGCTGTTTTTAACAGTTGGTCCAGTATTAGTAGAATCCCAAGATGTATCGGAAACTACTGTGGAAACATTTCCGTCGTTGTCAGTAATCTCAAGTTGAAGCAAAAGCTTAGGGTCAGTTCTCCAAGAAGCGTTGCCCCAGTTCCAAGCTCCGTCCGACTCGTTCCAGAAACCGTTACCCAATTCGACGCCGATTGCGTTTTCACCACTATTTATCATATTCGTAACATCGTAAACGCCGTAAGGCACGGTTTTATTGTATTGGGTATTACCCTGATTTAAAACCGTATCAGGGGCTACACGCTGGCCGTTTATGCTTAGGTCATACATTCCAAGACCTGATATATAAACGCGGGCTTTCTGAATGTTTTCAGGCGCATTAAAGTCTTTGCGGAACATAAAAGCCGCTCTGCTTTGATCAGCATAAGTCTGTGGAATAACGTTATTGCCCCATGGGCTGCCGCCATACGTCACGCATTGGTCAGGCGCAAGCCAAGAGGAATCATCAAAATTAACACCAGTCCATCCCGAAACTTCTGTTTTACTGACTTTCCATGTATTGTTTGTTACAATTGTATCCTTTGTATTATCCGTATACCGAATTTCAATCTTTGCAAGGAATCCGGCATATCCGATGCTTGTGTTATAATCCCATGCTGCGATAACATTCTTTCCTGTTAAATCAACCCTATCAGTGATATCGTACATATATCCTGTTCGCCATGCGTCTGGGCCACTGTTCGCACCGGCTAATTGTCCATTTAAGAAAAATTCATATTCGTCATCGGCGGTTATAGCGATATAAACCTTGCGAACGGTTTTGCTTTGATCAATTGTAAAGCTTTTTCTAAACCATTGCGTACCCTGCGGCAAATCGCCCGGTGCCTCATTCGGATTGGAACGATCCTTGCGACAAATCCATTGAGCACCACTAAAATTCATATCAATAGCTTCAACGATCTTAGGAATAGTTATCCACTTTGCATCCGCACTCCAACCACTCCCGCCAATCATACCGGTTTCAAAACATGATACATTGCTAAATCCTGTTTCTTTGCCATCTTCATCCCAAACATTAACCGCCCAATAATATTTTGTTTTGGAAGCTAAAGCAGGGCCTTTATAAGCCACGTCATAGTTGTTTTCGCCGCTTTGCTTGCCAGAGTCCCAAACGTCTCCAATGCCGGCTTCTGCCTTTTCCAAATCCGTTGAAACAACAATTTGGTATGCAGACTGAGCCTTATCACGTTCTGATGAATCCAAAATCCAGCTGAATACAGGCTTAGCACCGTCTACCCCTAAAGGTTCCACCAAGCTATTAACGTTTAAATCGCCAACAGAAACTAAACCCTCGTCCGCCATCATAGACATAGGCGTTATTACAGAAAAAAACAATACCGCTGCCATTACTACTGCCATAAATCTCTTGTTTCTCTTCATGCCTCATTGCCTCCCTCTTTAAGCAATTTTTATATTTCCTCAAACATAATAATATCATATATTTGTATTTATTTAAATAATTATTTAAAAAATATTATTTACATTTAGAATTATTGCTATGATATAATTATTTAGTAATAAAAAATTTATGCAGTTTTAAAGACTTAAAATTTTTTGCAATAAAAAAATTGCTGCTAAGACTAATCTTTTCAGCAATTTCTTTAAAATATTATATTCTATTCTAAAACGCCGCTTGCGCTCTGGCGTTTCATTTGTTTAAACATAAACGTTGCGAGACCAATACCGCCTTGATCCGTCGATTTTTTTGCATACTCTTCATCAAGCATATCCTGAAAAATACGCTGTGAATTGCTTGTATCTTCCGTGCCGATAGTGTTACGCATTTGTTTGAACATCGTATTAAGAAAATACGATTCAAATTCTTTACATGCGGCCATTATTTCCTCATCATTTCCGCTTTTGGAAGCGGCACTCAAAACGCTTTCAAACGTTTCTGCAGTAAGCTTTTCCGCATCCATCCTAGCAGACTGTTCGGCGAAAAACGGAGTCGATAAATTTGATAAAGCTGATATATCCAAAACAAATCACCTGCTATCTATATATTATCGCTTGAGGTTGTTAGCCTGTTGAAGCATTTCGTCAGAGGTGGTTATAGCCTTTGAATTAAGTTCATAAGCGCGCTGAGCAACGATAAGCTTAACCATTTCCTCGGCAACCTGAACGTTGGACATCTCTATAAAGCCCTGTATAAGAGTACTGCCTTTATTAACCTCTCCGTTGGCTTCATATAAAGCAAGGCCAGACGAAGCAGTCGTAGTGAAAAGGTTGCTGCCTATAGCTTCAAGCCCCTGAACGTTGGAGAATTGAACCATAGCTATTTGCATACCCAAATCCTGAGCGACGTTATCAACATCATTGAATGATATAGTTCCATCATCTGCTATACTAAGCCTTCCTATAGGAACATCCTCAGGTATAATAATCGGTTGGTCATCAACGCCTAAAACAGGATAGCCTTCCGCAGTGACTAGCATGATGCCAGCGTCTGTGTTACTGATTTTGAACGAACCATCCCTTGTGTATGCTATTTGGTCAGGCGTCCTTTGAACCATGAAAAACCCGTCTCCGTCTATCGCAAAGTCCGTCTTTCCCATAGTCGCCTCAAAATTTCCTCTTTCAAAAATCCTTGCCGTAGCAATAGGACGAACACCAAGACCAACCTGAAGATTGACAGGGCGGCCATTTGCGTTTGCTGGATCCAGATCAGCCCTCTGCATTGTTTGATAAAGCAAGGACTTAAACTCCAGTCTTTCTTTTTTATATGCTGTAGTATTAACGTTTGCTAGGTTATTGGATATCGTATCAACATTCAATTGCTGCGCACTCATGCCGGAAGACGCTGTCCAAAGGGAACGCATCATAAATCAAATCAACCCTTTCAAGCTATATCATTAATTATAATTTTTGGTTTATACTTTATTACCTATTCTGGAAGCAGCCTGCTCCAACGTAGTATCAAACATACTTATCATCTTTTGATTGGCTTCATAAACCCTTGATACCGTGATCATATCCACCATTTCTTTGACAACATTTATATTAGACCCCTCAATAAAGCCTTGCGAAACAGTTCCCTTAAAATCTGTCAACACTGTTTCGTCAGTAATGTCATACATATTATCCCCGAACTTTCTTAAGGAGTCATAATTTTCAAAATCAACCATTTTGATCTTATCTATAAATTGGCCGGAAACGTATATCGCACCCGTGTCATCAATTATTATATCGCCATTTGCGTTAAAACTGATAACACCTTTTTCGCCCATAACCAGATTTCCTTCCTTGGTTATAAGGTTTCCATCGGCGGAAATGCTAAAAGCACCGTCTCTAGTATATTTTTCGGTGACGTTTCCGTTTGCATCAGTAACGCTGACAGCGACATAGCCGCTGCCCATAACAGCAAGATCAAGTGGAGCATCGGTTTTACGGATAACGCCCGATGCAAAATCCGTAAACATATTGTTGACAAAAAGACCTTGGCTAACATTCCCCACCGGAACATCTTTGGCAAAAGCTGCTTGCCCGGGGTCATTAAGCCTTTTCATAAGCTCTGCGGAAAATGATTGAGTTACAGAAATGTCACGCTTGAAACCGTTTGTATCGCTGTTTGCGATATTGTTTGTTATAACGTCCATACGCTTCATTTGCGTTGTCATTCCCAAAGCTGATGTATATAATCCTCTAATCAAGAGAAGACCTCCCTCCGCTGTAAGACGGTTGCTCCTTGCCTCCATTCATGGACAAATATTCGGCGTATTTGCCTGTCCCGATAGCGACGCAAGTAACGGCATCTTCAGCTATGATAGCATTTATTCCTGTTTTAGTTTTAATTAATTTATCAAGTCCATATAAAAGGCTTCCGCCGCCTGTCATAACAATACCGCGATCAGCAATATCGCTGGCAAGCTCCGGCGGGGTTTGCTCCAAAACCATATGAACTGCTTCTATTATACTTGTTACGGTTTCGTTAAGGGCTTCCTGCATTTCGTCCGACGATACCGTTATTGTTTTTGGAAGACCGGTTATCAAATTCCTTCCGCGTACATCCATAGTAACCGGCATAGACCTACCGTATGCTGTTCCGATATTGATTTTTAGATCCTCTGCCGTGCGTTCACCGATAAGAACGTTATGCTTTTTACGCATATAACGGACAATCGCCTCATCAAAATTATCTCCGGCAACCTTCAAAGAAGTGCTTACAACACATCCGCCAAGCGAAATGACAGCAACATCAGTCGTCCCGCCGCCGATATCAACAACCATGCTTCCGCAAGCGCGGGAAATATCAATGCCAGCGCCAATAGCAGCAGCTATCGGTTCTTCAATAACATATGCTTGGCTTGCTCCCGCTTGCTTTGTTGCATCAATAACAGCTCTGCGTTCCACCTCAGTCACGCTGGAAGGAACACATACTGATATGCGCGGCTTTAAGAACATCTTTTTGCCTACGGCTTTTTGTATAAAATATTTCAGCATTTTTTCCGTAATCTCATAATCGGATATAACGCCTTCTCTAAGCGGGCGTATCGCAACAATATTGCCGGGGGTTCTTCCAAGCATCCTGCGAGCTTCCTCGCCAACTTCACGAATAGTGTTCGTATTTTTATCAATAGCAACTACAGAAGGCTCTTTTAAAACGATACCCTGCCCTTTTACATATACGATAACGGTCGCCGTTCCAAGGTCTATACCAATACTAGTTCCAAAACCAAACATAAAAACACTGCTCCTTTTTATTTTATCGGATAATTAATAAATTATAGTAACACTTATTTACAAATAAGGGTGTTTTTTCATAATACACCTATATCAAAACTATACGGATTTTTTCAAAAATATTCTTTAAACCGTCATATTTCTCCAGTAATCATTATACCGTAATTTCGCAAAAATACAATTAAATTTTACAAATATTTTACCCTTAAAAAAACAAAAACCCTCAACACAATTATTGAGAGTTTTTGGTATTTATAATATGCAGTATTTTTATAAATCCGAATGAGGGGTATGGCCTTCCAGCGCTATGCCCTTGCAGCAAATGCCTTTACAAGACTTTTCATTTCATGCTTATCACACACCGTCTTATGCAGCGGTTCTTTTTTGTCCAAATCTTTAATCTGATTAGGGACTTCCGTGTTTGAAATGCGTGAAAGACTACCCAACAGCTCTGATATATCACCAGATGTAGCATTGCCGGTTATAGCAGTAATGACTGCATCAGCAAACTTATACGGGCTGGCTGTGGAAATTATAACGTTTTTGTTTGTATCATCAGGGTTTTTGGTTTTATATTTCTCATATGCCCAATAAGCAACAGCCGTATGCGTATCAATAAGATAGCCTTTTTCAAACATAGTCTTTATCGCAAGAAATGTTTCCTGCTCGGACGTATATTCTCCGCATATCTCGTCATCAGTAGGCATTGTATATCTTCCTACGGATTTTAAATCGCTCATAAGTTTTTTAACGATATTACAATCCTTAGACATATCGTATAAATATCTCTCCAGATTGCTGGAAATCAAAATATCCATAGACGGCGATACCGTAAGAATAAAGTCTCTGTTTTTGTCATATTCGCCTGTACTAAAATAATCAAATAAAATCTTGTTCGAGTTTGAAGCGCAAATAAGCTTATCTATAGGAAGACCCATCTTCTTTGCATAGTATCCCGCCAAAATATTTCCAAAATTGCCTGTAGGAACGGTAAAATTGATTTTATCGCCAACAGATATTTGATCGCTGCTGACCATTTGCGCATATGCATAAAAATAATATACGATTTGCGGCACAAGCCGCCCTATATTTATGGAATTAGCTGATGAGAACATATATCCCATTTTATCCATTTCAGCAATAAATTCACTATCCGTAAAAATGTTTTTAACGCCGGTCTGGGCATCATCAAAATTGCCATGTATTCCAACAACGCTAACGTTGTCTCCTTCCTGGGTTGTCATCTGAAGCTTTTGAACATCAGAGACGCCATCGCTTGGATAAAACACCATTATGTCTATGCCTTCCACTTTTGCAAAGCCTTCTAAAGCAGCTTTTCCAGTGTCACCACTTGTTGCCGTTAATATCATAATTTTTTTGTCAATACCTTGCTTCTTTGCGGAAACCTTCATCAAATAAGGGAGTATAGAAAGGGCGATGTCTTTAAAAGCAAGCGTCTTACCATGATATATTTCGAGGAAGTTATTTCCATCTACGGATTTAAGCGGAACAATCAAAGGTGTATCAAACTTTTCATCATAAGCATTTTCTATGCAGTATTTTAATTCATCCTCAGTAAAATCCGTCAGGAATAGCTTTAATATCTCAAAGGCAAGCTCTTTATAAGGCAGCTTAACGAGATCACTTAAAGACATATCGGGGGTTGGTATATGTTCCGGAACATACAACCCTTCGTCTGAAGCTATCCCCCGCACAATCGCTTGGCTTGCTGTTATTTTTTCATCAATGCCTCTTGTTGAAATATACATAATTTCGCCCATTTTTAAAATCCTCCTCATTTTTTCTTTTTATGAACGTTTCTTATCGTTTTCTTCTTAATTGTTTTCTGCTTAACCGGCTTAATATCCTTCTTTTGATTTATTTGTTTTTGTTTGGTATTTTTTACCACACGTGGGCGTATAAGACATTTTTTATTAAAACCGATTAAATCCTGCCTGTTTGTTTTTTGAAGCGCTTCATACACAAGGCTATAATTCTGAGGAAGCCTATATTGTATTAACGCTCTTTGCATAGCCTTTTCATGGGCATTTTTCGGAACGTATACGGTTTCTCCTGTCAATGGGTCTACCCCGGTATAATACACGCATGTGGACAAAGTCCCGGGAGTCGGATAAAAATCTTGAACCTGCTCCGGCGATATCCCCATATCCCGTAAATATTCCGCAAGCTCGACAGCGGCATTCAAATCGCTCCCCGGGTGGCTGGACATCAAATATGGCACCAAAAATTGATTCATACCAAGCTTTTTATTTATTTCATAATACTTCTGAACAAATCTGTCATAAATATTACGCCCCGGCTTTC
>CAYVCG010000016.1:0-33527 GCA_964449985.1 uncultured Defluviitaleaceae bacterium | reverse complement strand
CGTATATCTTAGCACCGCGTTTTTGCGCGTGTTCAAGTTCCTCAACGATAAGTATTCCTGCGCCTTCACCCATTATAAAGCCGTTTCTATCCTTATCAAAAGGGATAGAAGCGCGATCCGGGTTATCGGATTCAGAAAGCGCTGTAAGGGTTGCAAATCCACCAATACCGACTTCGGTTACAGAGCTTTCTGTCCCTCCGGCTAAAATAACATCTGCATATCCGTGCTTTATATTGCGAAAAGCTTCTCCAATACAGTTATTACCTGTTGCACAGGCGGTTACGACTGAGCTGCAAATACCTTTTATACCGTACTTTAAGGCTACATTTCCCGCAGCCATGTTTCCTATGACTATAGGAATAAATAATGGGTTTATCCTGCTAGCGCCTTTTTCGCGCATCTTTATGACCTGCTCCTCAATAATAGGCAGGCCGCCGATTCCTGAACCAACAATAACACCGATTCTTAAGTTATCCTTGAAATTTCCCTTACCCCAGCCGCTATCCTCTATTGCCTGATCTGCTGCTGCTATGGCGTATTGGGAAAATAAATCCATACGTTTTGTATCTTTCTTCGTCATATACTTTTCCGCATCAAAATCTTTGACTTCTGCGGCAAGCTTGGCTTTTAACCCGGATGTATCGAATCTTGTTATTTGGCCTATGCCGTGTTTACCGGCTTTTAAGCTATCCCAAAATTCAGAAACCGTATTACCAACGGGTGTTATCGCGCCCATCCCGGTTATAACAACTCTGCGTGACATATATTTTTACCTCCAAATATTTTAAGTCTGACTTACATAACCATTCCGCCGTCACAGTTTATAACCTGACCTGTTATGTATTTATTAACAGCGAGGAAGTATACAACCTCAGCTATATCCTCTGGCGTTCCAAAACGTTTTAACGGAATATGCTCCAGCATGGATTTTTTAACGTCCTCCGGCAAAACTTCCGTCATTGCTGTCTGAATAAATCCCGGCGCTACAGCATTGCATGTTATGCCTCTGGAAGAAAGCTCCTTTGCTGTTGTCTTCGTAAGGCCAATAACTCCCGCTTTGCTGGCGGAATAGTTCGCCTGGCCGATATTTCCCATTATTCCCACGACGCTGGCCATATTTATAATAGAACCGCTTTTTTGCTTTAGCATTATGTTGGACGTGTGACGAATCATATTAAACGTGCCTTTAAGGTTCGTTTCGATAACGCTGTCAAAGTCATTTTCGCTCATACGCATTAAAAGACCGTCTCTCGTTATCCCTGCATTATTGACGAGCACGTCTATGCTGCCAAAAGCGGCTTTGGCTTCCTTAACAAGCTTTTCTGCCTGATCAAACTTGCCTATATCCGCCTGAATACATACAGCGTTAACACCCATGCCCTTAATTTGGTTTTCCAGCTCCGTCGGGGCTTCAAAAATATGATTTATTACTATATTGGAACCGCACTGCGCAAACTTTAAGGCTATAGCCTTTCCGATACCCGTTGCAGCACCCGTTATCAAAACGTTTTTGCCCTGCATAAACAACCGTTCCTCTCAAAATTATTCCCTGCAATTCGTAATTACATTTTCGTATGACTTTATGTCTTCTATATTATAAATTTTAGCATCCCTCTTGACTTTTTTAACAAACGCACATAGCGTTTTGCCCGGCCCAAGCTCAATGAACCGTTCAACACCATCCGATAGCATGTTCCTTATGGTTTGTTCCCATCTAACAGGGCTTACAATCTGCTTTAACAGCGTTGGAACAACATCATCTTTTGATTTTATAAAATCTGCATCCACGTTGGAAACAACCGGGGTATTCATATCGTTTATGCAGATGTTTTGAAGCTCCGCCTCCAACATTTGGGCAGCGGGCATAAGCATTTTGGAATGAAACGGGCCGCTCACATCAAGCCGAACAGCTCTTTTCGCGCCATTTTCCAAAGCCAGCTTTTCCGCACGCTCTACACCTAAAACCTCTCCTGAGATAACTATTTGGCCGGGCGCGTTATAGTTTGCACAAATAACATAATATCCTTCGGATGTTACCTGATCGCAAATCTGTTCAAGCCTTTCTGTTTCTATACCTAGAACAGCGCTCATAGCGCCCTGTCCGCTGGGAACAGCCTCTGCCATAAACTCGCCCCTTTTATTGACAAGCCGAACAGCATCGGAAAAATCAAATACACCGGAAGCCGTGAGAGCGGAATACTCACCAAGGCTTAAACCTGCCATAACATCCGGTTTAATCGCTGCCTGCTCCAACAGCTTAAAGCAAGCCGTGCTAAACGTTAAAATAGCAGGCTGGCAGTATTTTGTTTCCGAAAGCTTGGCAGATTCATTTTCATCAAAACAGACAGATGACACCGAAAATGGCAAAGCCGCATCAGCCTCATCAAAAACCTGTCTAAAAACTCCAAAATTACTATACAACTCCTTACCCATACCGGAATACTGCGCGCCTTGGCCGCTAAACAAGAACGCTGTTTTCATAACAATCACCACGTTTTCTGAATAATTATTTTAAATAAGCGCTATATCCTGCTTTTATCGTTTCATAAAAGCTGCTCATTATTTCTTCTATAATTTCAACGCAAGTCTGTTCTTTATTAACAAGACCGGCTATCTGCCCGGCCATAACCGAACCGAATTCAACATCGCCCAAAACAGCGGCGTTCTTTAATGCCCCTGCTCCGAGTTCTTCAACCTTTGCTATATCAGGCGTATCCTTTTTCATTTCTTCTTTTTCTATTTTTTCAAACATTTTTGTTTGCTTATTTTTAATACATCTGACAGGGTGGCCTGTTATTGAGCCGGTGATAACAGTATCTATATCCTTTGCTCCTATAACGGCGTTTTTATAGTTCTGATGCACAGTGCATTCCTTCGCAAGCAAAAATCTCGTTCCTATTTGAACGCCTTGAACGCCAAGCATAAACGCAGCCGCCATACCGCGCCCATCTCCAATGCCACCCGCGCCGATAACAGGAATATTTACTGCATCAACAATCTGTGGAAGCATAGCCATCGTCGTCAGTTTGCCGATATGCCCGCCGGACTCCATGCCCTCAGCAACGATAGCGTCTGCCCCGCATTTTTCCATTCTTTTTGCCAGTGCAACGCTGGGGATAACGGGGATAACCTTTATACCATTTGTTTTAAAGCTCTCCATATATTTAGAAGGGTTTCCTGCGCCTGTGGTTACAGCGCTGACACCGCCTTCCGACAGTATAACATCCACAACTTCATCAACATAAGGAGACATAAGCATAATGTTAACACCGAAAGGATTGTTCCCGGAAAGCTTTTTTGCTTTTCTTATTTCATCTCTAACAAAATCCGCAGGTGCATTACCCGCAGCAATAAGCCCCAAGCCACCAGCATTCGAAACGCCAGAAGCTAAAGATGCATCAGAAATCCAAGCCATAGCGCCTTGGAGTATAGGATATTTTATATTTAGTAGTTCGCAAATTTTATTATTCATTTATATACACCTCAACAGGTTAATATTTGGGAGGGTTTTTGCAAGGGCGGTTTGCCCCGCCCCCGCGCCGCCTTAACTACGTTATTATTTAGTCTGCTCCTCAACGAATTTTACAGCATCGCCAACAGTTGCTATGCCTTCAACGTTTTCGATTTTAACGTCAAACTCGTCTTCGATGTCGTTAATGATTTGAAATAAGTCCAATGAATCAGCTTCAAGATCTTCCCTGAAATTTGTTTCCATAGCGATCTCAGATTCTTCTTTGTCAAGCTGTTCAGCAATAATTGATCTTATTTTTTCAAATACCATTTCAAACTCCTCCTAAAAATTATAACGAGCTGTATGCTTATGCATAAACTCAGATTTATAAATAAACCGCTCCCACAAAAAAGATGAAATCGGCCTATTGCAAAATTAAATTTCGAGTAACACCGCGCCCCATGTGAGCCCGGCCCCAAACCCTGTAAAAATAATTTTTTCTCTACTGCCAAGGCGGATTAGGCCTTCATCAAGCATTTCTGTGAAAGCTATCGGAATGGTTGCAGAAGATGTATTGCCATATTTATTTATATTAACGAAGAACCTGTCCATCCCTACACGGAGTTTTTTTGCTAAAATCTCAACAATTCTTGCATTTGCCTGATGTGGCACGATATACTTGATCTCATCAATAGTTGCTCCTGCTTTTTCCAGAAGCTCATTTATGCTTTTCGGGACTCTTTTAGAAACAAAATCCAAAACTGCCCTGCCATCCATTTTTATATACGGGTTTTGCTGTTCATTCGCCTGCACAAACGCGTTTCTAATGGGCAAATCAGCTCCATACATGCTCTCTCCGTTTGCCCCATCGGCAAAAAGGTTTTCTGCAATATAACAGGACTTTTCCATCTTTTCATCAGCAGCAAGAATAACCCCGCCTGCTCCGTCTCCAAACAAGACGCATGTTGCTCTATCATTCCAATCCGTTATTTTAGAAAGCGTTTCTCCGCTTAAAACTGCCGCATATTTGCACACACCGGCAGAAACATATTTTTCTGCAATACTCAGCGCATAAACAAACCCCGAGCAAGCGACATTTATATCAAAGGCAAATGCATTTTTAACACCCACAATGCCTTGAACTATACATGCGGTGGACGGAAGCAATGAATCCGGCGTTATAGTGGATACGATAATTAATCCAATTTCATCACGTGTTATCCCCGATTTTTCTATAAGCTGATTTAAAACGTTTGCACAAAGAGCAGACGTGTTTTCTGATTTACTAATTCTTCTTTCCTTAATACCCGTCCTTGATGAAATCCATTCATCGGACGTATCCAAAAATTTGCTTAAATCGTCATTTGTTACTGTAAACTCCGGCAAATATTTTGCTGAAGCAATCAATTTAACTGGATACATGCGATCTTCTCCTACTTGGTCAAATATTTAATAATCTATATTTATTTTTTCCAATAAAAATTTATGCAAATTGGAAAACGCAGAAACCAAAACCCTCTGCTCCTCGCCTTCCAAACTCTCTATTGATTTGTACACCAAATCCTTATGAAATTTATCATGAACTCTATATAAAAGCCGCCCTTTGTTTGTCAGCCCAAGCTTAACAACGCGCCTGTCCGATTCGGACCTAATTCTGCAAACATAGCCTTTTTTAACAAGGTGCGTCACGGCGACGCTTAGAGTCCCCGCAGTAACCTTGAGCTTTTTTGCAACCTCACTGGCAGTAAGATGAGTATACATCCCGATGGCCTCCACCGTATGCACCTCAGCAACCGAAATGTCCTTAAAACTAGCGACCCTTAGAGCTATTTCTTCAAGCATTATTATATCGTTAAAAACTTCAACCATCAATCTGTTAGCAGCATCGACAGAATCTTGCATAAAAAACATCCTTATCCATATAGCCCCATTTTAGCTGAAAATATCAGCAAATCAGACAATATGTTATATTTATTTGATAGTCAAACTTTTTGACCTTCAAAGTATATTACTTTTTCACGCCTTAGTCAATATAAAACTTGTATTTGTTGATGTTGCTTTGGATTAAAATAAACGTTTGATAATCATGATATATATGTTATAATTTCATAGATTAGAAATTTGATTTTAGAGGCGATTTAATGAATAAATATTACGAAGATCGTTTAGTTATTGAACAAATTTCTGCTAGGTTTATACCTTCAGATAACAAATACCTGAATGTTTTTGTCTGCTAACATTAACTGAGGATTTCTTTTATGTTTTGGAGGATAATTTCGATGCTACATACAACTGTCACTTTAAAATCCCGGTGGACAAGCTAGTTTCTATAGAAAGATACATACCGGAATCCACACCCTCATCTTCAAAGCAAGAGCGAACCTCTGTTCTTCGGTCTCCATTAGGTATTGCAGCGGCGCTTGGTGGTGTCCTGATTTTAAAACTGCGTTTTAAAAACGCTATGCCCCCGTATTTAAAAGTGCATTACAAAACAGAAACCGACGGCACGGGAGTGTTGTTCTTTGAGGATTGCGATATAAACAAAATGGTTAAAGCTTATAAAAAATTCAGAGCAACTAAAAAATTGTCCAACTAAAGGCTTGCATTTTAAATCTAACTATGCTATAATTCCACAGTTGACAAAATTATTTATTTTTTGTACGCGTAGCTCAGCTGGATAGAGCGTCTGACTACGGATCAGAAGGCCGGGAGTTCGAATCTTCTCGCGTACATGCGTAAAAAGCCTTGCAAATTAAGCGTTTGCAAGGCTTTTTATTATCCCAAATTTTACTTAGTTTTATCTAGTTTTATGTAGTCATTTAGTAGTCAGTGTAGTCAAAAAGTAGTCAAATTACTTCCCTTTAAACTTCTCCCCAATCAGATTGTGACAGCTCAAAAACACCTCATAAAGCTTATTACTTGCGTTGCTATACGCATCTTTTTCTTTACCCGTGCCGCAACTCTCAGCCAATAGTTTAAACTGGTAGCTATCAAGTAATAAATCATTCGTGCGCTCCACCATTTTCTTAAAACAGCAGACTTCATCATTTATTTTTTGTTCAATATCGTAATTCACAAATATCCCCCTATCCCGCATTCCTAACATACCCATAAACCTTCTCGACATCATCATCGCCGACAATGTCGCCGTCAACAGCCATCTTGTAATAGACTGCTTACATATACCTCAAACGCGGATAAACTGCCCTAAACACATCTATGTGATACAAATTGACCTCGCCGAAATTAGCATCAAATATTTTTTGGATCTGTTTATTCATCATTACAGATTGGCGTTTAAGTATTTTCCAATCAAGCGTTTTCCAATTAACCCCATTTATCTGAGCAACACGCTTTATTGTATACCAACTTTTGGATTCGTCTAGCTGTTGCTGAAGCTTATTGGTTTTATCCTGTAACGCCTTACGATGTTCTCTCTCAGACTTTAATTCAGAAAGAAGCCGAATGCCGTAATCGGGGTCGGCCAATATTTCATCAATAACCTTGTCTGTAGCGTAAATTCCTCTTTTGCGAATGGCCGGAAGAATTTCATCCGTCACTAAGTCCTGAAACTTTCGTGCGGTTTCGTTGTTCGCCTTAAAACAAAGTTTATAAAAAATGTTTTCAGGAACAAAATCATCTTTCGCAACAAGTTGCGAAAATCCAAACTCCTTTAAATATCCGTTGACCGTACGCCATCTGACGTATTCTCTTCCATCTTTAGTTTCCGTAAACCCCAACCCTCTTGCCACATCTTCAAGGCTTAATTGTGCCGTCCCATTTTCGTCCGAATAACCTCTAACGTTATTGATTGTTATTAGTTCGCTCATTGTTCTTAATATTTACCCCCTTATATTTTATCGTTTCGTATTTTACCTTAAAAAAAGCTGGAGTAAACTCGTCCTTCACCCTATCCCGCATTCCTAACATACCCATAAACCTTCTCAACATCATCCTCGCCAAGTATAATCCCGCCGATTGTCACCTTGCCACTCTTCTGTATTGCGTACTTAGCAGCTGAATAAAGCTTGTCAAGGTCAATATTGTTATCCTCGTCCATAAAGCCAAGCTGCTTAACCATCGGGTTATTAACAGCCAGCGCAAAAAGCTTCTCGGCTTGGTTTGCGACAACAAAGCTCATGCCGTAATACATAAATCTTTGTAAGCCCACTGCTTTTGAGGCGATTTCTTTTTCAATATAGTCTACAATGCCTAATTGCATTTGATTTAACGAAACATTCATACTATCACCTTCCTAAAAAAATAAGGCGGTAAAAACCGCCCTTAATAAATTAGTCTCTGCCCCTGCTAAGCGCTGTAGCAACGGCTTCTACTATGACATTAATGTCAATGTTGCCACTGGATGCACCGGAGCTGGTTGCTGGTTGTGCCGGAGGGCAAATGCTAGATAGCGGCATGATAAGCTTGCCCGGAACGAACGTGCCGTTTACATAGCTGTAAAGGTTCTTATCGCCGCATTCCCTGCGTTCTGCTTCAAGCTTTAAGCCGCCTCTAAACTCTTCCGAAAGAATTGTGTGGTCTTTTTCATTAGCAGCGGCCATAGTCTTTATATCGCCTTTGAGTTGCGCAATTTCCTGACCCTGTTGGATTACAATTCCATAAATCTCTTTAAGGTTAGTGTTTACCTTATCGTTTAAGCCAGCAGCATATGTCACGCTGTCCTCGAACGCTTTTGTTGCGGCCTGACGCGTAAAGTTTTCAGAGCGCAAAAAAGAATTTTCTGTTTGGCTCTGATTATACTTTTCGGCCCAGTTGAAAGTTTCTTGTGTGATAAATTTCTCACAATTTTTATTGCCGCCAAACAAACCGCCAAGCAGTCCATTATTGCCGTTGTTGCAACCGCCCATTTGGTTCAATAGCCCAACCGTGCCTGCGATGCCCAAGCCTAACGCCGTATTTGATACGCCCTTGCTTGCAAATTCTGCCATAAAAAATACCCCCTATAAAATTATTTAAGCTTTCGCTTTAAATTAATTATAGGGGGAAATTAAGTAGCTTTAAGTACTTGAAAGGTACTAAACGGCTTTAAAACAGTACTCAAAAAGTACTTGTTAGTCTTTGAAGCAGCATTCTTTTTTTGTTTTTCACCGATTGCAACTCTAGGCTATACAAACCGGCCAGCTCCTTGTTAGATTTTTTGTCGTAGAAAGCTGAGACACAGAAGTCAACTGCTGATCCAGGTATATTTTTTAGCCTGCAACGCTCTTTTAACTGTACTTCTGTGCATGTTTTCAAATCAAAGGCAGAGCATGAGCTTTTGAACTTTTTTAGAGCGTTAAATTCGTCCTCTTTAAGCGCCGCCTGATAAAGCAGCCACACAAAACAGGAAGATAAAGCAATACAGCTAAACAGGCTAACCGTCACAGGTAATGTGGTTTTTGTTAGGACGTAGAACCCGGCAAAAGTTATAAGTGAGCAAACTGAAAGCTTTTTGCTATGCCACGACTTGCCCAGCGCACACCTTCCGGCGAAAAACGCCCCCAACATAATAAATATCTCGATTGCTGTGTTGTTGATGAAGCCGATTAGCAGCACCACAAAAAGCTGAAACAGATAGTAACTCACTGCCAAAGCCTTAAAAATAAATCTGCCCTTTGCGTTAAGGCTTGCTATTTGCTGCCGCATAATTTCTGCGTCAGCTTCAGCATTGGCTGAAACGCCGTTGGCTTTGAGACGAAAAGAAGAGAGCCCCACCAATCCATAAATAATCACCTCCACATAATATAAAATTAAAAATAGGTATTGGTCAGCTGAGTATATAAAAAGAGTTAGTGAGTTTATGCCAAAATACCCAACACCATATTTTTGAAGCTTAATAAACCCTGTAAGCTGCTGAAACAGCCCCAAACACGCAATAAATATAAGCAGCCCAACCGCCATGGATTTAAACGGCAAATACCTTTTGATTGAGTTAATTGCAACTATGTATCCAAAGGGTATCAGCACCGTAATAACAAAGTCGTAGCCACTTCCCGGCTTAAAAACAAGGCACAAAACGGCGTGTATCGGAGCATAGACGATGGCTACAATAAGCGCTTTCCATGGCCTTATCCTTAGTATTATCCCAGCCGCAAAAAACAGATTCAGCATAAACATTCCGAACTTGCATAAAAATTCGGCGCTGTCCGAAAAACGTATTTGCGCCGTTATCTGCAAATCAATCACGCCTGAATATGTGGCCATAAAAGCCGACATAAGTACAATAGAAAAGCATAGGCCAATGAATAATAAAAACCTATGCTCTGCATTCGCAATGTTTGATGTTGTCATAGGATTCCACCCTTTGCTCTAGCTTGGCAATCCGCTCCACCAAACTATTATGTTTATCCTGCTTTGTTTCCAACCTCAAAATATCTTTTGCCATGTTCTTAACTTTTTCGTTTATTGTCCCCCAAGCTACCGCAAGCGTGACTATATAAACAATCATTGATATCAAGTTCCCTGTTGTAAAATCCATTGGCATCCCAACTCACCCTCTTTCACAAAACGCTAAAAATCTTTCAAACAAAATCCTAACATACTCCGGATTAGCCGGCTTTTTTCCCGCGATAACGTCATCCCAGTACGGATAATCCATCTGTACGTATTTACTTAGTTTTTCAGGCGTAGAAGCCGTTTTCTGAGCCATTACCGCATCATAAACCCTAGCCTTTAAAACAGACCATTCAATGGGGTTTTTGACGTAATAAAGAGGGCAAGTCTTTCCTGTCACGTCATAATGCCGTATAACGGCCGTGCGCGGATCCAGATTGTACCTCTTGCAAATATCAACGCATAGCGCAATCAGACTGGCGTAGGTTTTGTCGTTAAACTTGCCCGATGCGTCAGGATGGCAGCATTCAATACCAAGGTGCGTTGAGTTGGCGTTATTGGCGTGGTATGCAACCTCGTTTTCGGGTACGCATTGGATTATTTCGCCTTGTAAGCCTATTATGTAATGGCTGCTGGCAAAAATGGTTTTTTTATCTTTTAGGCTCTCAAAATAGTTTCTGTTGTTAATTCCCGGAGTGCCGGCATTGCCCACGTAATGAACAACTATCCCCTTGACCATTTTCATGGAGCTTTGCTGTCTGCTGTATGGGTTTGGGGTTAAGTGGTTTTGTTGGATTTGCATTGTGTTCACCTGCTTTCTTTGCATGAAAAAACCGCCGTTAGGCGGCTTGATTTTACTTTATCGTTGTTCCAACATATCAAACAAACGCGCTTTTAACCTGATAACTTCATTTTCAAGTTCGCTTATTCGTGCTTGCAACAGTTCAACTTGCTCCGCTTGTTTCATTGCTTCAAAACAATCAGCTTTCCAAACTTCAACCATATGCTTTGCTTCTTGCCAACTGCTATTTGCGGCTTTAAATTTAGTTTCAAAGGTTTCAGCTTGATTCTGTAAACGTTTGATTTCAACTTTTGCTTCGCCCAGTTCAGCGGCCTTGCAATCTGCTAACGCCAATTCCCGTGTTGCGCGGTCAATATCAAAGGCGTGTGCTTTTACGATGTTTGCCTTATTGTCTTTTAACCACTGTTCAACGAACCCTTCTTTGTCAATATCCATTTCAAGGTATTTAGGTTCAATACTTTCTCTATAAAATTTAGCAGTTACTTCTACTTTCGATAAACGAATAAATTCTTCATGCATCATAATCGGTTACCCCTCTCATTTGATTTGATAAGTTAATTATAATATATAGCTACCTATATATCAATTGACAAAATATACAAACTTATATAGCTAACTATAGCAAAACTGCATATAGATAACTATATAACGCTCATGCTATAATTGAATTAAAGGGGTGTTGATAATGGCAACCAGTAAAGCACAACAAAAGGCAACCATGAAATACATGAGGGAGAATCTTGACGAAATAAGATTCAGAGTAAAAAAAGGCAAAAAGGCTGAATATCAAGAATTTGCCGAATCACAGGGCGAAAGTCTTACAGCATTCATTATTAAGGCAATTAATGAAAAAATGGAGAGGGACGGCCAAGAGGGGGATTAACTCTCCTTCTTAAACCCCTGATTTAAATTAGTAATAATCTTTACCAAATCCGCTATATAATTACTTCCCCTAGAAATCAAAATCCCTGTCAAAGCACATCCAACATACGGCAATGCGGTCGATATCCCAAACGCCGCCAGTAAATCCAGATTATACGCAATACCCATAAATACGCCTACAGCAATTGCCATTAAACATTGCCACTGAACCTTCCTATCGCTGTCAAAAAACATCTTGAAATAAGCTATAAAACCTTCTAAAATTATTGCCATTACCATGATTCCAAAAAACTTATCCATAAATAAAACCTCCATTAGTTTATTTTTTCTTTCCAAAGTACACCCAAAACGCCCACAGTATCAGGCGGGAAATTATTAGCATTCGGCGGGCTAATGCATTCATAAAGCTTGCCGTTCCAAAACCTTGTAAATCCAACCTCCGTATATTCATAAGCCAGCCATTCATAGCCGTACCCCCCTTGATACGGCTTGTATATCGCCGCCATCGCTCCACCCGACATATCGGGCGGGTAAACCAATAATGAGCGGACAGCCTGAATAACGAGATATTTAACGCCATTGTAGCTCAATAATTTACCCGCTGTATAATCCTTATCCGGCTGCCATTCTGGCGCGAAATCCGCTGGCACGTCAAGTATCAACTGGTTTTGCCCGGATAAATTAGCACGTGCAGTTATATCCTGAATCTGCCGTTTACGTTCAAATGCTTGTTCTAAAATCATAAAGCTACCCCCAAATATTCCAAAGTATCTTTCAAATCCTGTTCCGTTGCAATTTCGCCATCGCTCACGCCAATATCAAGCATCGACAACGCCGACATCATAAGCGGTGTCGTTCCTGTCACTTCAACAATGCCAAATTGCCCTGCGCCAATACTTCCAAAATACTGTTTCGTAACCGCATCCCACATGCAGTTAGACGGCGCAGGAGTCGCCGAATAAGTTGTATCGCCTTGCGGCACAGGAATAAAATCACGCACAAGCACGTTGTTTTCATAAATTTTAAAATATTCCATTTCGGCAATAGCTCGGCGACCTTCTGGCGTTCCTCCTTGATTTAACGCTAAAATATACATCGGTTGAGCATAAGAAAACACAGGCGCATTGGTGAATGTCTTGATTAAATTGCCATCAAGATAGCAGCCGCCTGAACCCATTGCCATAGTATGTCTTTGCAAAGGATCTGCTATGACAACCAATGTATTGTTATTGCTAAATCCGGGAAACGCTTGGTTTGGTGTACCGGCTGTAGCTCCATACTGGAGAAAACAAAATATATTTGCTGATGCACTTTGTCTCGCCCCAAATAGAAAGCCAAAGCCTGTATCTACGATAGTTTTACCAGAATATTGATACTTGGTTTCAATACGCGTATAGTAACTAGGCGGCTGACCGGAATTAATATACGCCGTGCCAGAACTGACCAAAGCCCAGCTTTTTATTGGCTCTGCTTGCTTTTCCCAAGCTAATGCGCCATTAGAATATACACGTTGCACATCAGCCCCAAAAGATTTTAAACCCGCTATATCTGAGCCGAATGACTTAATCATACAATCACCGCCAATAAAATAGCGTTTTGTTGCTCGGCTGTTAAGGCATCGTATTCCGATTGTGTTCCCCGCCAAATATCAGATTTATTAACTTTTGCATTAAGTTGCTCATCGACATAACTAGCATCCGATTTTGTGATTTGAAGCTGCTCTACAGTTGCTTTATCAGCTTTATCAGCCGCAAGAGCATTAACCGACATTATAATAGCGTTATCAGCTTGTAATAATTGAAAAACTTCATCTTGCAAAGTTGTGCCATCGTTTAATTTGATATCATTTGCAGTTAATAAAACATCACCAGTCTTTTCATTTACGCTATTAACCGCAGCGCCACCCTCGCCGCTTTTATCTTGACCTTGTAAATTTGGAGTGTCAAATGAGCCGTTTTTATCAGTTATACTTAGAACATATTCAGTTGGGGTTTGTGTTTTAACAGCAATTACAGGAGAAAAGCCATCATTGCCATTCTGCCCCGGTATTCCAGGAATGCCTTGTCCACCAGTATCCCCTTTAGCTCCCTGCGTTCCCGTTTCGCCTTTAGGCCCCTGAACCCCTTGAATACCTTGCGGGCCTTGCGGCCCCGGAATCAGCTGTATATTATTAATACTTTCCTGCAACGCTAGAATTTCTTCGGCCAAAGCTGCATCGTTTAACACAAGAGCGTTTATCCGGCTATTAATCGCCGTTATCTCGCTATTTATCGCTGTTATCTGTACCGCACTCGCAAAGCCAGTATGCCCGGACACTGCAAAGGCAAGGTTTTTAAGTTTATCGTGATACGTTGTGCCACCCTCACCAGAACCGCCACCGCCACTGGCTTCAATCTCGTCCAGCCGTTCGTTAATAATGCTTAGTTGCTCCATAATCTGCGTAAACCATGGTGCTTCTGCTTCTGGCGGCGTTGCTCCCCCTGCCAAAGAACGAGTGACATTAAACATAAAGCATGGCCATGTAAGCCGCTGGCCACCATATACAAGCGATACTGTGGCGGTCATCTGCCCGGCTATTGCTATATCTGCGCTGTCGATTTCGTACATGATTCTGCCGGTTTCGTAGTCCTCAATTGCACCATAGCGTGGGAATGTATCGCCTTTGGTGTTTCTGAAATTAAGCTCAATTTGAGCGTTTTGCGGAATGACGAACGCCTTTCCCTTCTCAGTGAGGGTTATGTATAGCGGCATTGTTTCGCTGTCGGATACTACGTAGTTTACCGCTGTTGATTTGCTGCCGGTTGAATATAGGTCAAGGGTTATTGTGTAGGGTTTTTGCATGGTTAGCCCTCGCTTTCGTCAGGCATGTCAATTGTTAACCATTCGCCATTTACGTATTGTTTGCCAAATAAATCTCCGTTTATAAATTCATTTTCATTAAGTCGTATCATGTTAGGTCTAATAACCTCTCCTGATAGCTGGGATAACCCCACGCAAACGTTGTTTTCATCAAGCTGCGCATATAAATAATCCATTGAATTCACCTCGCTTAGTAGTATTCAATTATTTCCCATGTGAAAGTATTTGATATCAAAGTTGTATATCCTAAAAGCGATGTATCTGTTGGATATACTGAAAGTGTAGAACCAGAAATAGTAACGCGCCCCGTTACTACAGGGTATACGGTTGTCCCGCTGCTTGCCTTGTATGTTCCATAAGCTCCTACGATATTTAGCGTGTATTTGGACGATGTTAACGGCGAAATAGTTATTGCTGTATATCCGGGATTATTTGATGTGTTTCCGCCTGCAACCCCCCTCTGAACACTTTTCACTGCGCTGCCATAGTTTATAAGGTTTGTATTTTTTATTTCACTTATCATTGTATCCAAGGGCTTAACCCCTGCTGTGCCTATTGCACTATTAACGAATTTTTTAAGCAAAGCTATCATGCTATCACCTCCGTTATGCTTCCGTCTGCGTTGAGGGTTGTTGTTGTGGTTGTATTGCGAAGGATTAGAGTGCCGGAATCATCATAAACAGTTATTTTTTCAACAATTGTATTGCCTGAAAATGTCGTCACTCGTTTTGCGTTTATGATGCCCGAAACAGTATCTTTTATATTTTCTGTTATGCTGCCGTCAGCATTAAACACAGTAATGCGCGTATTATTTCGCATAGACGCTAAATTATCAAATGCAAATAGATTGTTCATATTATCAGCATTTTGCGGTGTGCCAGTCACCATAATATTGTTTTTTAATATAAGCTTTGCATTACTTAATAATCCACCTGAATGCGTTATATCGTATTGCGGTTCATTAGTGCCATTATAAACACCCAAAATTTCGTTCTGGAAAATCGGTCTTGCCATTAATTCACACTCCTTACTGCTTGTCTTGTGCGGTTATTGCCTGTTGTAAACTTGCCTGTTACTAACCCACGATAGTTGATGGAGTAAACAAGCTCTGTCATTTTTTCTATTGATTCAAACCACCGATTAACATCGAGATAGCTTAATCTTCGCAAGTCGTTTAATTCTCCATGCCAAACAACAGTAGGTTCCATGTCAGATGATGCGTATCCGCCACTTGAAAGCGCATCAATATTTCGCTCTATAGTATTAATTAAGTTAGGGAATGGGATAGTAAGTTCTTTTTTTGATGTATCAGGTGTGCTTAATGTGACTATACGGCTCAATAGTTGCAGCATTAAAAGGCGCAATTCATCTTGCGCCCTGTAAGCCTCGTCTATTATATCCGTTGTCATATAATCATTTGCCGTTACTCTCATGGTGTATCACCTACCAATTTTGTACCGCCTCGCAGAACGCCGCCATTAAAGTCTATCGAGTGTCGCGCTGTAATCATGTTAAGGCTGCTACCTTTTTTATTGATTTGAACATTCGCTGTATTGCCTATTTGCAAGGCGAAATTGCCCAGCCAATCAATTTCACATGATAGTCTTTTTTGCAGCAAGTCAAATTTACGGTTCAAAAACCAGTCTCTAAATGCTGGATAGTTTTTTGTCTTTATCATCATAGGAAGATTGATGCTATAAGGATATTCCGGCTCTAAAGGGTCGCGCCATGGCGCAGCATAAAACGTTTCAGAGCTTGCAAAATTTATTTTTTGGCCACTAACGGTAATAGTAGCACTCCCATTCCCTGTTAGCCTCGCTGTCATATACATGGTGTAATACTTAACATTCGCAAGCGTAAATCCGCTTGTAATTGTATATGTTGAATTACCTTGCTGTGGACCATCAAAATATATTGCTATGTCTTTTGAACCAGAAACATCAACGGTTACTTTTGAAAGTTGCCCTTGTTCTACCGAAATATCATATTCAGTTAAGTTTATCCCGTTATAGTACTGCTCTTGTTTAACTTTTGGCTGAGTTAAAATATTATCATAATCCAGAATATCTACTGCGGTTCCGTTTGATAATATGTCTTTAAATATAATCGTGTTTTCTTGGTTCTCGAAAGCAAGGCATGAAGATATTTCGCTCAATAACGCAAACACATTTCGATAACTTATATTGCCTGTGTAAGCAGTTATAACAGGAGAATTATATAGAACAGCGTCAATATATGTATCAAACTTCAACTCGTCTAAAACTTTTTCAATAAACGCGCCTAATGTAAGCTCTTGCAATGATGAACTATAAAATGTAAATTCCTCTATAACAGAGGTTTTGCCAACGCATGTAAAATTAACTCTGTCATCAGAAATGTCTTTATCCTGTAAATAATAAGCGCCCATATAAACCCATTCAACAGAACCATCCGGTAATACAAGCCCATGCCGGTATTCAAATGGCTGCCTTGCATATAAATAGCCGGCATAGCTTTCACTGTCTAGAGGGTCGAACCGCTCGTTATTGGCTATTGAAAGTGACAATTGTGGATATGGGAAACTCCGGCCTGTCGGATCACCCTCAATTGTCAGTGATAAGCTTACGATATCATCGTTATTAAACCGTATTACAATACCAAAATCCAGCTCACTTATACGCAAGTAGCGATAGGGCATATTTGTTTTGTAAAGTTTAATTACTATGCGATATACACCCATAGCCCCCGATGTTGAATGCGCATAGGGCGAATCATTTTCGATGCGTTCATCATAAATTATTGCGTTACTGCTGTTATACACTGTGAACTGGATGTCTGTGCAATAATTATTGCTTGGCTCGTCAAAAGCTATCCCAAACCGCCTAATATTCTGCACCTGTGAAAATGTTATTGAAATTGTCGGAATATTGTTGAAAGCTCCGTCTGCGCCGGATAATTCATTGCCCCAATAACCTACTTGTATGTTGGATTGGGATGGTGTTAAGGGAAGGACAAAGCTGCCGTCCAGCTTCCAATAATCTGGCTCGAAGGTTGCTATTTTGGTGCTCATGTTTGTAATATTGTCTATAATCTGCGTTCCGCGCGATAAAGAGTTTTCAGGCGGCTTTGTAATAGTTGCCAACTCTTTAGCTTCCGGCGCAACAAGTGAGAATGAGACCTCCGCTTTTGTTTGCCTCCCCAGCTTATAAATATTGTCTTTAAATAGTTGTGATGGCATATATTACACCTCGATCAAGTTAATGCTGACAGACTTCCACCACATTTTGTTATTCCGCATTAGGGCAAGGCTTGCCGATTGTGGGGAAGTATACATATCTTTGGTTTTATAAGAACCATCAATATCCAAGTATTTAACTTTAATAAAAAAAGGCTTAACAGCTTTCATTAACATGTCTACGTATTTACCTTCTAAGATTTCCCAAGAACAGCTTATTTTTGTTTTAATATCTATTAAATCCCCGACAAGTTTCCCGTTTGCATTGCGTTCAAAGCTGCCTAATGGTTCAATATCTATCTTGTATTCCCTCATTCCGGGAAGTTCAACACCATTTATTGTTACCATAGCCATAAATTTACACCGCCTTTATCGGCATACCAACGCCGCGGCGTCTTGCTTCTGCCGTCAAATCATCAAAAATAATACTACCGACCTTTTTACCGTCTAAATACACAGCACCGGGGCCGCCGCTGTTTCCTGATGCGCCTCCATTTGTTGATAACACCATGCCTATCATATTGGCGAGATCCATCATCCAACCGGTATTGTTTTCTAAAGGCATAACTGCCTCTTTGCCAGATTCACCAATCATGGCTAAAGTTGCTCTGTCAACAATGCCGCCTCTGGCAAGCCGCGGAATTTGTGGGGCTGTTAATGCAGCTAAATTGAACCCGACCTTAGATCCACCAACTCCGGGGATCCAGTCAGGAACTTCAAAACTTATTGAGTTTATGGCAGATATAACGGCATTCATGCCAATTATGATGCCATTTATCATACCATTAATTATGTCAATAACTATATTTATTGATGCCTTAACAACGTCTTTTACGCCACCAAATATGCTATCAAATATTTTTACAATGCCGTTCCATGCCTTTTCCCAATTTCCAGAAAACACTCCTGTAATAAAGTCCAGTATTCCATTTATAACACCAATTATCTCTTTAATAATGCCGCCAACGATATTAACTATGCCGCCTACCACATCCATAATTGTATTAATCGCATTAGTTATCCCTGGTAAAAAATATTTTACAAAGTTATCTACGAATGGCTTAATATTACTATCCCAAAGTGAAACAAAGAGCCCGCCTACGCGCCCGATAAATCCTAATACCTCATCAACAATCCCTTTTAGGCTATCATCCCAAATCCTTCCAAGCCAAGTTAAAAGATTGTTAACGACAGGCCCGATAAATTTATTGTATAAATCCAAAAACCACCCTGCAATATCCAAAACTGCCTTTGAAACACTGTCTATAATGCCCTTAAAATGTTCATCCCAATTCTTTTTAATAATTGCTAAAAAGCTTTGAGCTATTTTGTTTATTGTATCACCGAACGTTGTAAACATAGAAACATTAGTATCAAAGAATGTTTGGATATCATCTTTTCTGCTAGTGACAAATTCAGCGGCATTTCCTGTTATTGTCTCAATAGTTTCCGCAATAATAGTGCCTGTAGTCATACCTAGTTCAGCAGCTGTAGTCATAAAGCCTTCAAGAATGTTTGCTATTTGGTTCTTATTGCTGTCAAGGCTATTAAATGCAGCTTCTCCTATAGTATCGAAAATTATATTTAGATTGCCAAAAGCATTTTGGAGTGAAGTGCTTATATCATTCTGCCAACTCATGATATTTTCTTTATTGTTTTCTGTGAATTGCGCCAAGGCTTGAGTTACGATTTCAACACCTTTGCCACCTGCAGCTATGCCCCATTGGATTGCTGTGCCTACCGCTTTACTCCCGCTTTCTGCGACAAGCAAGGAATTACTTAGACCATTTGCAACAATTTCGCCAAAACCGTTCACGGCTGTTTTTAGATTGCTACTAATAGCCGAAAAATCAATTTTATTAAATCCTTTTTGTATTCCAGACCCAATATTACTAACTATGTTTTTTAAATTTTTAATTGGGTTTAAGTCAATTTCTATAGCTTTTTTAGAAAACCCATCTATAAAACTTTGGCCTATCTTTGCCATTTCTATAATTAGGGGCAAAATCATCGCCTTAATTTCTTTTATTTTTTGAATTATTGCATCAAACCCACTTGTATCAACCTCAATTGGCGAACCAATCCCGCCGAAATCGCCAACACCGCCACCACCTCCGATAGAACCTCCCTCTGGTGCATTTGCGCCGCCTCCCGATCCGCTAGCATCAGGAAGTTGGACATTATTAATCTCGTCAAACCCAGCTAATGCGCCTTTTGCTTTCTTGGCGCCCGCCGAAACATCGTCACCAGCTTCAAGAGCTGCATCACCAACGCTAGTATATCCTCCGGCTGTGCTTGATAATGCTTGGGCATCCTTTGAAATATCTTTCCCAAACATCATGCCTATGTACTGAGCAACCTGACGAGCCAAGTTAGCTACAAACGCCAAGGCTTGCGCAACCGCATTTAATGCGGGAAGAAATAAAACAGAAATTTGTGTGAATGCAGCTCCAAACTGTTCCTTGATATCGCTAAACGTATTAGCAAGCTGTTTTTGCCGTCCAACGTCTGTTTGAGCCAAGACAAAATTCATATTTCCAACGTTATTAGTAATAATATTTGCAAGCAAAGCGGATCTTTCTATTTCACTGGCATATTTTAATGCATTTTCTTCTGCTTCGCTAAATGTTATGCCAACCCTTCTTAAAGCAGAAGTTTGGCCTTGCATGGCCTTTCCAAACAAATTGCCAATTGCGACAGCATCCCCCTGAGTTGCGTTAAAACCCTTCTGTTGTGCTAACAAGTTATTCATAGCGGGAACTAATAAATCAAGCGATTTCTTTTGCTCCAAAAAAGTGGATAACTGCTGCGCACCTGCTATCTGGGTTTCATCGCTAATAATGCCTAATTTCTGTTGAGCAGTGGCAAGATTTAATATTGACTTTATATCCTCATTGCTGGCATTCATTCTTTGGCGCATTACAGTCGCTAGTTTTGTTTCCACTTCCATTTGATCCTTATAATCCGCTGTGCTTTCATCTGCGAAGCTTTTAATTGCCCTAATTGCAAACACCGCGCCTATAATTTTACCTAAACCGATGAATGACTTTTTTAGCCCTGCCTGCGCCTTTTCCACGCCGCTAAACGCCTTTGTGAACCCCATTTGCGTTTTAGCCCCAAACTGCGCAATAGTGGCTTGCGTTTTGCCCATTTCTTTCTTTATACTGGAAAAATCAGCGCCGCCTCTAACCACAAAATTTGATTTTGGCAATTAACAATCCCTCCTTTCCGTAACAACATTACCGCCAAGCAGGTTGTTTAAAACTTTAACTTGTTCTAACATTTCCTTGTCCGTCATAGTTTTCTTTTTATTTTTAGTGTTCAGATATTTCTTTATATCAACTCTTTTTTGCCATACCCATCGGCTTATCAAAAAAGCCTGAATAATATTAGTTTGGGTAATAATTTCGGTGTCCGCGTCAAGCCTTTTCGAATAGCCTTTTGCGGCAATACTTAGTTCAAATGGGGTAATTTGCCAAAACTCTGTTATAGATATACCAATCTGAGCGGCTAACTCCATAGCACCAACAATGCTAAATTCAGATTCTTCGCCGCCGCTCTCTATGCGTTTTTTTCCGTGTCACTATTACCATCATTAAAGGCCTGTTCTACAGCTTCCCTCACAGTTTTAAATACTGTTTCCATATCAGAATAGTCGTCAACTAAATCCATTATCTTATCAGGCGTTAGCGTATCGTCTTCATACAAGAGCCCGGCCCATATGAAAGTTGCAATATTATCCATAGTCATATTGCTCATGTCTATAGATGATATAGTCTTCCCAAACTTTTTCTCTATTAGGCTAATTGCTCTCATTCCGAATCTAAGATTTCTTGTTTTGTCTAATTGAATTGGATAAAACATAATTTAACCGTCCTTTCTTATTCACCTGTAATAAATGTTGGTTTGCCTGATACTTTAATAGTTGCGGAAAAAGATAAAGGGTCTTCTAATGATGCAGATGTACCAAACCCAATAACAACACCCTTGAATTCCCAGCTCGCGCCAGTGTCTTGCGGAAATATTATAGAAAAATCTTCAACATCTCCACTCTCAAACAGCTCGTAAAGTTCGGCTTGCCCTTTTCCCTTCTTAGGCAATAAGTATCCTTCTAAAGCCACCTCCCCCGCATCCTTAAACCCGGCGATATACTCTCGATAACCGCCCTCGCTATCAAGCGCCGTTACATCAATCGAATCGGCTGAAAGTTCAATTCCTCCAATGGAGCTCAATTTTGCGACCTCTACCGAACTTTGTTTTCCAATCTTTAATTTAGTCCCTAATGCTCTGCTTACTTCATCCATAAATAAACCTCCCTAGAAATAAACCGTGAAATCAATAATTCAAAGTTATAGAGATAAATTAAATTCATATGTTTCCTCAATATTGTTAATTGTAATGTCCTGGATATTTTTTGAGTTTGGTAATGTTAAAAAAAATTTTTCGAGTTTATCTCTCAAATCTTGCATTTCTTCATAGCGTTTTGCCATAATGCTAAACATGTAATTTATAGACTGATTATCCGCATACCCATCTAATGCCTTAATTCTATCTGACCCAAGCCTAGTGTAGACCAAATACGGTCTTTTTGATGTTTCAGGGGCGTTTGTCGGGTATATTTCCCCTGCCAGTTCAGGGATAGCATTTTCAAGCTCATGCCTAAGTACTTTATCCATTACTTCAAGCCCCCTTTAGATATTTCTTCATCAATCTTTTTTTTCATGGTTTGGACAGTAGTTTTTTCAATACTTGGTGCATTACTTTCTAAAGCCTTACGGGCAAAGGCGTAACCCGGTATATACCTGCCATTAACTGCAAAAAAACCGTATTCTTGTGAAATTGGATAATACCCTGTTATCTTACCTTCCTTATTTGGTTTTTGAAAAACATTGCTCATAGCTCTATCAAAAACAATTCTATAAACCTTTTTACCTTTGACCCTAGGTTTTTCACCCACTAAAATAATACCTTTTTTTAAATCACCACTATCAACAGGAGCGTTAGCTTTTGCAGCCCTCAAAGCTATGTTCATGCCCTTTTTTGCGGATTGAGTTACGTATTTTTGTGGGACATCTCCTAGCTTTTTCAGGCTTTTTTGCAATTCCTTCATGCCTTCAACTTTAAAATATGTCTTAGCCATCAATCCACCAACTTACAATAACAAAGTAATTCCTTATGCATATCATCAACGTCAATCACAGATATAATTTCATAAACCTCATTACCCTGCCGTATTCTCATTACATCTGTTACGCCCCTCGTGTACCTTGCCCTAAACTTAACTTCAATTCTCGTATCATTTGTAAGAGCGGCAAAAAGCTCTTTGCCAAGGATTGGTTCTTTGCTTGCCATAACGCTTTTATAAAGTTCCCATTCACCTGTAAGCTCTCCATAATCATTTTTTGTCACCGGAGGCGATAGAAACTCAATCCTTCTGTTGAATCTACCGGGATTAAAACCTCTCATAACAACGCCTCCTAAAGCAAATTAACAGAGTGCATTCCTAATATGGTTTCTACGGTTTTATTTATATTGTCTTTCTCAACATATAAAACCCTGTTGTCATTCATATCTTGCGCCAATATAAAAACCACAATAGTAAAATCCTCATGCTCGTCAATTCTTGTTTCGGTAAGTCCTGTATATGATTTAATAAAAGCCTTAGCTGATGATAAAATTGTTTCAAGCATTGTACTTTCAGCGCCTTCCAAACTATCCGGATCAAGCCGCAAATAATTTGCCAAATCATATATGTTTATTTCACTAACCTTCATCAGGCAACACCTCTTCTAATATGGTTTTCTTTGTGCCTTTTGGAGGCGGTCTTTTTATTTCTTCAACATAGCCTGCCTGCAAAAGATCTTGGAGCACAACAGGGTTATCGTGCTCCAATTCTTCACCTTTGTGCATAGTTAAAATTCCGGCGAAGCTTACTAGAGCTTTAATCCTCATAAGGGATACCTCCTTAAGCAGACTTGCCTACAACATACGCCTCATCATTGACAGGGCGACCATCTAAAAACATAAAGCCTAAAATACCTTTAGCACCCTGAGAAGCATAAACCTCATTAAGTACTTGTATAGTCATTTGAGGGTTAACATTTGCCTTGTATGCCCGGCCAAAGTCACCAAACATAATGGTGTAATCGCTCATAGCTTCTGTCAAAAGAACCGGTTTCCCAAGTATGTAGCCCACGTATCCACTAGTTAGTTCTGATTCATGGAAAAGATACTGGCCATTCGTGTCTTTAAGCAACCTAATTGCGCATAAGGTATTACGGTTCATTATCCAACTTGCATTGTTAAGGTAAGGGGCTTTAAGTTTGTGGTAAATTTTTATTATTTCATCTGCCGTTATAGCTGTTGCCGATGCTGTTTTGTATTCAGTTCCACCACTCATTAGACCAGTAGGCTGCCCCGTTCCAGTGCCTTTAATGATTGCTTCCTCTGCTTTTTCTGTAAAAGCATCTACCATTTGTGTTGTGACCTCAGCAACAATGGGGAAAGTAGCTTGACTAATTATTTCATAGGAAAGCTTAACCAATGCGCCTAACTTATGGTGTCCTATATCCACAATGTCATAATCCGCTGTTGACTTTGTAACTTCTGCTAATTCGTTTGTCCATCCTGCAGTGATTTTGTTTTTCTCCACGATTTGCTTGTAAATACCGGTAGAGTTTACTTTGCCAATCATGTTATAAATGCCACTTAGCTCACTTACTTTTTTGATAATATCGCTTGAAAAATCAGCCGGAATAATATTGCCATTAGATGTGGTGGACATGTCGCCAGCCCGCAATTCTTCCCCACGGATGAAGGCCGCTATCACTTTTTCACTTTTGTCAGTATCTTCTTTTTTTCCATCAGTGCTTAGACACATTTCTCTAGCCCTTTCTTCCGCCTTAATTGTTGAGTCAATACCACCTATTTCAGCTTCTAAAGCTTGAAACTTAGCTTGCTCTTCCTCGCTCATAGCCCGTACTTCCTCTTTTGCTCCTTCGATAAGCGATTGTAATTCTAAAACCTTGTCATTTCTCTGCTCAATTAATGATTTTAATTCAGCCATAATTAATCATCCTTTCAATTTTTTAATCTTATTTTCAAACTCACTGTAATCAATTTCTTTTATTTTTTGTTGAGTCAAATCCAAAACATTAATTTCGTCATCACCGCTGCGCAATTCAATTTCTTCGCTGTCATCCGCTCTAACCTCTATTGATGTAGAGGCGTAAACCGGTTTTTTGCGTAAAGCAAGCGTTATTTCGGTCATGGAAAAATCTTTTACTTTTCTTAGAGGTAGCTTGCCTGCGCGCTCTTCAATCTCATCTTTAACCTTAAACATGTTAAAGCTCCAGCCTTTTAGCTTGCCTTGGCGCGCTGCGGCAACTGTTTCATCATCAGCAACAACTGCCTCGGCGCGTAGCCCAACGGCATCTTCATAAACATCAAGAGTGCCCTCTTTTGTGGACGCTATTTTCTTTTCGTGGTCAAGCATAAGCCTTATTTCCTCGGCTTTTTCAATTGCGCGCTGGAAAGCACGTTGTTCAATCACCTCGTTAACCATACCGTGGGACGTTACAACCGGTCTGCTTTCCCTGCCCGGTACATTAACGTAACCGCTTATGTGTAATCCGTCTGCTCTGATTTCAGCTTTCACTAATATCACCTCCTTCAATCTCGTCATCTGCCACACCATCGTGTGCTACATCCTTGTCCATAACTGTTGTTTGGTTTGTGTTTGGGGTATAAATTTCTTTTGTTTCGGGATTATATAAAACCGAATCCAATCCCAGTTTTATGTAATTAAGACCCAAAGACGGGAGGTCTTCCATGAAACGCACTTCATCAACTTGCAGGAAGTTTGCTTCAATACCGATTTTATAAGCTTCAAACCTTGATTTAATATCGCCTTTAAGCATTTCTTTAGTGTCAAAAGCAAAATAAAAAGAGCCTTTTTCCTTTTCAAGAAGAAGATCTCTATTTAAAGCACATTCTATAGCTCTTAGTACGGGGGCAACACCAGTCCTAAAGGCATTTGCATATTCCATATGCCCGGCATCTCCTTTTATTAAGCTTGACGGGATATTGATTAGCTTACAAATTTCAGTCGAATTTGATGCCTTGTTCTCATTCATCTGCATTTCAACAGATGTATTACTAGATTCTTTAAAATCAAGACCGTCGTTCAGGACAACTACATTTTCGTCATTATTGCCATAAAGCTTACGCCATGCAGCTTTAAGCTCATCTATGGCTGCTTGTGTTAGTTTTTTCGGTGATTTGATAAACCCTTTTTTATTACCGCCTTTTTTCACAAGGTTTTCTTCATACCGTAGCGAATTGTAAGCCACGCTTAGGATTAGAGGGTTTTCTTCAATTACGCTTGTGCCAGTTGCCCCATTTTTTGTATTTCTAAGAATTTTCATAAAATCAAATGGCTTGTATGGCTTACCATTAACAATAAAATCATAATCTTTAAATATGGGATCGTTATTGTCTTGCGCAGAAATAAGAGCCTCGTCAACATAATGAAGACTAATAACTTCATTACGCTTTTTGTTAATATAGGCGTACCCACCTTTACCAAGATAATAATCCGTTATAATTGCTTTCCAAAATTGGACTGCATCCAGCGTATCTCCGGTATCGTCATTCAACAGCCTGATTCTATTGTCTTCCTTGATTTCTTCAGCTTTCCCATCGCTTTCTTGGTACAGTTTAATCGGAATCATAGATACCATATCGGCTACAAGATTTATACAGCTGCGCAAACTTGGTATATTAAGCGCATCCGTCTTTGTCATAACGCTTCTGCCCATGATAGCTTGTAATAAAACGTCATCATGCGGCGGGCTTTCCCCAGACGATTCCTCAGCCCTTTGTTCTTTTTTTAAAAACCATGCCATATCATTTCACATCCCTACCTAAATCACTTGCACTGCAAAGTCATCCAAACCATAAAGCATATCTTGCTGCAGTAAATACATAGCATTTATAAGCGCCACAACCATATCAACTTTCCCGGATGATTTTTTCTTATTAACGTATTTATTTAAATTTGTATCCTCTGTGCATCGGGCATTTTGGAAGTTAATTTCAAGCATCAAATTTTCATCATAGCAAAACATTTTGCTCAAAACCAATTCCTTTAAAAGCTTTGTTGGCATATGCAAAACAGAGCTATGTTGCTTGATTTCAACACATTCATAACTGCCGGCTTCTAGTTTTTGAACTGTGCTTATAGCGTTCATGCGGTCATATCCGACTTGCACAATCTCAACACCGTACTTTTTTTCTAGGCCAAGTATAAAGCTTTCAACAAAATCATACCCTATAACCTCGTCTCCACACTCAAAACAAGAGCCTTGGCGTATTAGCCTATTATAATCAACATTCTCTTTTTTGTTTTTTAGTGCCTTTTTATCCTTGGGGATAAAGCCCCACACCTTACCGTATATTTTCCCCTCATTTTCAGTCACCATTGCAACAGCAGTGTTGTCATCTGTTTGCGACAAATCAAGACCAAGGTATACTTTTTTGCCTGCCCAAAAAGCTAAATCCTCTTTAACGCGGCATTCTCTTACTTTTGTAATTTCTATATATCCTTCAACGCCCAGCCCTTTATATTTAATATTGTTGTGCTTGCAGAGATAGTTTTCACGCTTATTCTCATAAAGAATAGCCATTGCGCGCATGTCTTTTATTGCATCAAAAATATACTCGTGGGCTACGGCTACAGGATTACTTTGATAGATAACGAGGTCATTAGCTTGCCATTTGTCTTCTGTCAAAAACTCGTCATCAGGCTCATACAGCAAAGCAAATCGCCTTTTATCGTCAATAAGTCCATCAAGTGTTTTTTTGGATATATCTATCTCATCAATCATCCCATTGTTATCGTTGGGGTATTGTGTTGATATAATAATACCAAGCTTATTAAAAAGTGTTATTTGGGATGAGCGCATAGCCTCTATAGGGTAACTATCCATAGCGCCGGCCTCATCGGCTAAAAATGCAGTGGCAAGTTTACCGTCCATTTTGTCCTCACTATAGGCCAGTGGAGTGTATTCACTATCCGTTATTAAACACCGTATTTCACTGCGCATAAGCTTAAAATATCTATCATCATTAAGTGCCGGGCTGACCTTTATGATCTTTCTGATTGCAAGCTTTAACTCACTTGATAGTTTCAAATCAGGCGCTACAGAAAAGAACCTTGAAAATTGCGGATCAGTAAGCATCAAGAGTATAAAAATAACCGCGCTATTGAACGTTTTAAAGTTCTTACGCGCGATCTCGAGTACGGCAGTTATGTAATATCTAATGTCTTTATTCTTGTCATTTTTTAACTTTGTGCATAAAACAGCAGTGTTTAAAAACCAAGCATAATCCTCCAACCCATCATACATCGGACATTGTAAGTCAGGATGTATCATAAGCTTTAATATTTTGCATATTTTATTATAAGATTTTTCATCAACATACGCTTCATTATTATTTCCATCAGCGATATTTAACCACTCTCTAGCTTGTTTTTTGACGTATGTGCCCACTTTCCGGTTGCCGTTCTTTAAGCACCATTTAGCATAATGGTAAGCCTTGCTTTCTTTAATCCCCACCAAGAGCCTCCAGTAATTTGTTGGAAGACTTATCCTCTTTTTTTGGTATGCTCCTTAAAGCGGCGGCAATCGTCATAACATTTTCCTTCTCAATATCCAGCATCATTTTTCGTTTAGCCTGTATTTGCCGGTCAAGATTTATGATTGTGGTTTGCAAATTATGCTTTAGCTTGTAATAAACACTTAAAGACATTTCTTGGTTATCAATAAGCTTTTCCTTGTCTGCCTCCAATTCCTGAATACCCTGATAAAACGTTTCTCTTTTTTCTTCAAAGTCAAAACACTCAGCATAAATAATGCAATATCGATTGATCACCGTTTCATAAATGGCATCGTTTTTTTCTAACGCACAGAGCAGAGTATTAATCCTTCTAAATTCTTTATATGCAATCGGGTTGCCTCGCACTTCCGGACGGGCCCTTATCGCTTTTCCTGTTGCAAGTGATTCCTCGCCTAATTTTCGCTGCTTTAATTCAGCTTTTGTCCTATGCGATTTCTTCTCACTTGACAAAACTACAAACGGTTTTGGTGGTCTTGACATTCCGCTTACCTCCTCTCAAATCGGTTTTGGGATATTTTTATGCGTTCAGATTGATACGTGGTGTTGAGAAACGGCATTTTTAGGGTTAGACCCCCTCGGGGGGATGCATATCCCTATTTTGCTCTAAAATTATGTCTAAAATGGTTTTTAATGGAATTTCATTTCGCTCCGACATCTCGTGATGTCTAGCACAAAGCGTTATTAAATTATCATTATCTAATCTTTTATCAAAGTCCTGTTCCAAAGATATAGCATGATGGACCTCAAGCGTGTCCCTTTCATAGCGGTTACGTGTGTCGAATAAGTTTCTTATGCATATCTGGCATAGATATAAATCCCTTTGTTTAATTTCTTCACGCTTGCTTTGCCATACTTTAGTCCAACGAAATTTATCTTTGTTGTTACCATGCTTCTTACGAACAGGCTGCTTGCCACAGTTATATTTACTATCATGTATTCTGCAACAGTATTTACAACTCTTAAGAATTACCATCACCACCAAACAAAAAAGCAAGAGCCTAAACCCTTGCCGAAGATAAAAGAATTACTTAGGAGGATAACATTAATGCATGTGTCATGTCACCGACTACAATTATAACACCTTAAACATACTAAAAAAGGTCAACTTTAGGTCAACTTTAATTTATCTTTTTAAAATCCTAAAAATGTAACATATCTTAATATTGTGTTTCATTATTAAAAAAAACTTTCTTCCTATAATAATCTTAAAAATTCATGAAGAAAATATAACCTTGTCCCAATATGTTATATTTTTAAATAAAAGACATGCTCATAACCTGTTTATCTTTAATATCTTGATTTAAACCGATATACCTTCTTGTTACGGATATATCAGAATGGTTAAATATCTCCTTTAAAGCAACCAGATCATGATACTTTAAATAATGGAAATAGCCAAATGTTTTTCTTGGGGTATGTGCGCCAACGCCCGGAATGCCGACCGCCTCCCCGGCTTCCCTCAAAATAGAATACGCCCTTTCTCTTTCAATTGCTTTATTAGTACCTTTTTGAGATTTAAACAAAAATTCATAGTCCTCTTTACCCTGGATATAATTATCAATAATTTTTTTAATCTCATTATTGATAATAAACCTTTGCTCTTTGCCGGTTTTCTGCTCTCTTTTGTAAATATGATTCTTTCCTCTAACATCCCTTACCTTTAACTTTAAAATATCAGAAATCCTAATTGGGATATAAAGCTGGAATACGAACATAACATAATTCCTTTCGCTTCTAGCTTTTAAATAGTTTTGCATATCCCGCACTTTGTTCATGTCCCGAATAGTTTCCACGGTATTCACTGAAAAACCTCCTTTTTTTACATATAAAAAAGCAGAGATAAAAATAATCCCTGCTTGCCTAATATCATACTAACATCAAAACAATAGTTTTTTAGGTCAATTTTAGGTCATACGCAATTTCCGAGCATATCCATCCTAAAGTGTACCCAACGCCGTATATAATAGCCCTTCTATACCTTTTGAAAGTTTCTAACGAAATATTTAATTCATTGCTTAAGATGATTTTGTTTTTTCTTTTTCGAATGTAGTATTCTTCAAAGAGCTTTTTATGGGTTTCGCTTAGGGGCTTTAAAACGCTTTCTATAGCGTTAATATGCTTTTCCAGCGTAACGATGCTGGCTGAACATATTCGGCTTATAGCCTTACTTTCGGTAGGATTGCCAATTTTATTAGAACCGGGTTGGCCGTCATGGCTTGGTGGGCTTTCTTCCAAAATCCTTTCCAACTCCATTTTCAAGGTGTCCTTATTTGCTTGGTACATATGTAGTTCAAATTCTATGTGCTTGTATATCTCTGGTGGAATTCGCAATCCATTCTCCCCCTAGCATGATTTTATTCCTCATTCGTCCAATACTCAATACCCTACACTGCCTGGCTCTCCGTCTGTTTTGTTGTGTTGTGTTGGTCTGGTTTGTAATGATAAGCATTAAAAGACACTCCGCATTGAACTGTATATAAACGCTCTCCATATTGATTTACGGCTATGCCCCTATCGTTTATAATGTACCATCCGGGGCGTAATTCGGGGCTCTCAAAGGGCTCACACCAAACCGCTTCGCCGCGCATTTTGTTGAATGTCTGCGCGTCTATTGGCTTGTTTTGCTCTTGCATTTGTTTTAGGGCAGATACAATCGTTTTAATTGTATCTGTAGACATATGCCACATGCTATTGGCTATCCAATGTTCGCATTCGAATAATGCTTTTTCAATCTCATTCACCGCTTTTCTGCCCCCTTCAACGCATCCTCGCTCTTTCAGCAATTGCTTGCACTCATCCTCTTTCAAGCCACATCCAAGCAGTTCCTCCAACGCCTCATCATAAGAGCTATACATTCTAATAATACTAACTGCTTGCTCTATGGGAATAAGGTTACATTGTTCAGCGGGAATATAACTTACTATCCCGTATTCAATTTGTCGCCATGTTTCGTAACCGTCTCTGTCCATAAATTTTGTGATAAACCTATTGCACACTGATGAAAAACAAGCCCATCGACCATTGTAATTTACATTATATCTTGGCATGTTGGTTTCCTTTCTTACTCTTTCTTCAACGCATCCTCGGCGGCTGCCAGTGTAAGGCATTTATGAAGGGCATAAATAATTGTGTAGTCTAAAATGCTAACATCTTTCGGTTTATTTTCTTTACGAAATTCAAGCTTCATTAACTCGCTATCAAGAGCCGATTTTAGTTTGATTGGCTCTAATACATCGTTCATCTGGCTTATATCCATTTCGGGAACAATCGCCAGCCGCCCCTCCTGTCTCGCCTGTTCCAGTCCCGCAATCTCGGCAGGGGTTAAGCCTGTGTCTTCGTATTGAGATAATCTATCGTATATCTCCAGCGCATTTTCAAAATTCAGTAAAACTTCACTAAGCACTTCATCTTTGTAAATTGTCAACCTATCCATCAATCTCAACCCCCAATTCTGCGGCACGGTCTGCGTGTTGCCATTTGTAATGACCGCCACCCGCAAGGCACTTTCTCTTATAACCTGGTTCTTGACCACATTGCGTGCTGCACACCAAACAATCAGACAATCTCCATAAGTCATTAACCGCCAATCTCACCAGTTCCCTCAACCCCTCATTCTCCCGGCGCAACTGGTCTAATTGTTCATAACCCTTGCGCAATAATTCCGCAATGTCCGCAGGGGTTAGGATTTCAGTGTCGCCCTCGGTATAGCAAGCGTCTTCGTACTCACCTAGACGTTTGCAAAACTCATAATGACAAAACTCATCATTGCAGCCCCCTCCGAAACACGGTTCTTTAAAGCATTTTGGGTAGTAATAGTCTTTGCCTTCACGTTTAGTCAACCTCATATCACTCACTCCTTCACTCGTCTCTCATACCGTCCGCAACCCATATTGCGTGATTCTCACACGTATTTCTTTTGGTTTTGCATAGCTTCTCGTAATCCTTGTTTTATATAATAATTTCTACCATGCTTAATACAAAGTTTTTCGCAACAACTGCCAAATTCTGCCCAATTTATGTTAGATGGATAATAATTCAGTTTGCCGATTTTAAACTTATCAATATACCCACCATTTTCAATTAGACTATAAATATTTTCTGCGTTAAGTACAGGCTCACAAGATACCCAAGTGTTAATATTTTTGCTTTTTGCAATTCCTAAAGACAATAACCTTTTGTCCCAGCTTTCAGCATTTGGCTCATCCTCAATTACACCACCTGAATAAGTAACGCCAAACCAATCATCTTTTGTAAGTAAATCAAAATCGCGTATTGCTTCCGTCCCATTTTTAGTCAATATTTGCACATTGTTACCACTTGACCTTATAACCTCTAAAATCAACCTTGTCACACTTGTATCATACCCTTTTGGGTATGGGTCACAAGTAAAACAAAGATGTATTAGTTTGCCTGTTAACTGTTCATTTTTAATTTGGTTTTCCAACGCTTCCACAATACCTTTTCTTGGCTCAACTATGCTATGGAACGTTTCTCTCTCTCCATGTAATACATTAGGCGCAAAACAATAATAGCAACGATGAGGACAGCCTGTATAGATATTTACCGCATAATCGCCATATTCTTTTGCCCTGCCGCTTGGTTCATATAATGGTCTCATAATTAATTATCCATTCCTTTCTTGCCGATTTCTACACCCTTTTATTCCAAGCTTTCAACGCTTCTTTCCTTGATGAAAAAGCAAATGCGCCAACCCCACAGTTTATATTTTTGCACCTTACCCCGAAACTAACGCCGCCAATTCTGCATTGTGTCAACTCGGCCAGACCGCCACATAGCGGACAGTCAAATACCTCCTTGTCAGTTTGGATAGGGCGATTATACTTTAGATGCTCATTAAGCGATAATTGGTCTCTTATTTCGTATTGGTCATTATCAGAATCATAGAGATTCATGAGTGGCCTCCTTAAATATAATTGCGCTATCGTGGCTTACCTCACAATACGGGCACGCCCCGCCAAACCAGCCAGCTCGGTATATACCACCGCACTTATCGCACTCGAATGCGTCATCTTCCCCATCGGCTATGGCGCATAAAAGGTTTTCATAAAAATTAAGGTCATTTTCTTTCAAGCATTTCGCGCTCCTTTACTTTTCGTGACCACGCCATACCATAAACACAAGGACAACTGCAAGTATCTGCGCATGGTGATCTCATGGGCCCGCATAGTTTTCTCCACAATTGTTTTTCAGTGTACTTCTCATAAATAAAATTTGCCATACGGCGCATAGCTTCTCGGTATTTTTCAGTTTCCCTTTGGCGTTCATCCTCAAAAAGCCTAATTTCC
>CAYVCG010000015.1:28324-33972 GCA_964449985.1 uncultured Defluviitaleaceae bacterium | reverse complement strand
AAGAGAAATATGTTATTTTGTTAAAAAAATTTTATTAAAATACAAATAAATCCTAAAAACAACCTTAAAAAAACAAAATCCCCTGTTTTTTTAACAAGGGAGGCTTTAAAATATACATTTTTTAGAATAGAAAAATAAACAAAGAGTTAAATTAGTAATAACTCACAAAAAAACAAACGTTTAAATGCTCTGAAAGCCCTCTCCTAAAACCTCTCTTGCGTCCGTAACGATAACAAATGCGTTCGGATCTGTTTTGGACACAATTTCTTTAAGCTCAATAACTTCCTTTGTGGAAACAACACAAAATAGAACATTCTTATCACTTTTCGTAAACATGCCTTTGCCATTAAGCCCAGTTGCTCCTCGCTCTAGCTTTTTTAAAAGCTCATCCGATATAGCTTCATACTTTTCCGAAACAATAAATGCAACTTTAGCAAATGACAATCCTTCCAATATTCCACCGATGATTTTAGAACTGATAAATACCGAAATAATCGCATACATAGCGTTCGTTGCGCCAAAAACAAAGAAACCTATAGCAATAACGATAGAGTCTATAACAAACATTAGCTTGGATATAGAAATATGTTTAAAATATTTGTGCAATATGCTTGCAGCCAAATCGCTACCGCCCGTGGTGGCCATGCATTTAAAAACAAGCCCCAATCCTATTCCCGCTATTGCTCCTCCGAAAACTGATGCCAACGGATGGTCTATCCCTTGTATTGTCGGTAAAAGATTTGTAAAAAATAATGCAAACGATAAAAAAGCGGTTGCGAAAATTGTTCTCTTCAAAAATTTAAAACCAAGCGCTTTTGCACCAATGACGAAGAGAGGCAGATTTAAAATAGTATTGGATATCCAAAGGGGGATTGAAAATCCAATGTATTGGCTGGAAACAGTTTGAATAATAATGCCAAGACCAGATACTCCTCCTGTTACAAGCCCGTTCGGTTCATAGAAAACGCTTATTGCGCAAGCAAGCATCGTAGCTCCCAGCATTATTTGAAGATATTCCGACAAGGTTTTATACTTAGACATCTTAGCGACTCCTTAGTTTATCAGCAAAAACCTTAAAAACAAAGACAGGCAGGTATATTTGGCGTTTAAGCCTTGAAGGCTGTTTTATAAGCCTATAAAGCCATTCAAGGCCAAGTTTTTGAAACATCACCGGCGCACGCTTAACTCTTTGCGAAAAGCCGTCAAAACTGCCGCCAACGCCAATTAAAATCTTGCATGGCAGTCTGTTCTTATGCCTGTCTATCCATTTCTCCTGTTTGGCCATACTCATACCGACCAGAAGAATGTCAGGTTTTTTTTCTTTTATGTCTTTAATAATTAGTTTTTCTTTTTTGCTGTCAAAATATCCATCATTTATACCAATTATTTTAAGACCGGGATACTTTTCAATAAGCTTGTCTCTAGCAACCTCAGCGATTCCCGGTGCGCTGCCAAGAAAATAAACGGTAAAATCAGTCTCCTTTATAGCATCAAACAACGCCTGCGTAAGATCATAACCCGCAACGCGTTCTTTTATCTTAACTTTATTTAATTTTGAAGCGTAAACAACGCCTATCCCGTCAGGAACGACAAGATCAGCTCCATTTAATATGTCTTTAAATTCCTTATCCCTACACGCCAACATAATCATTTCCGGATTCGGTGTAAAGACTGTATGCGGCTTATCCTCATTCAGAAAGGAAAGAACAATTTTCACGGCTTCGTTAAACGTGACAGCGTCTACTCCGACGCCTAAAATATCCGTTTTCAAAATAGTTTCCTCCTAGATTTAACCAGCGAATTGTTATCGGTGGCTAATTAAAAGCAATCTCTCTCCAAAAGCTCTACAGCCATTTCTGCGTTTAATAACGCGCTTTTCTCGGCTTCCGCGCTTAACTGCCTCAAGCTTTGGGAAATAATATCTTTATTTACGATAACAAAATCGGCATAACTCTTCAAATGGTCTATATTAAGCTTATCCAGAGAACAATAGAATTCTTGCTTAAAAATATCCATCATAGCGCGTACTTTAGGGTCATACACAAGTCCGATAATGGGGGTTCCCATCTTTGCTGCGTAAATAATTGCATGAAGGCGCATACCTAGGACAAACTCAGCGCCTTCCATAATGCCTAAGACTTCGTTAACGCTATAGTTGTTTCCGATATAGTATCCACCTGTTTTGAGGTTTGCAACGATTCTCTTGGAAATATCTTCGTCATTAATGGGCTGCATGGGTATAAATAGCGGGACACAGTTATGTTTGATAGTAACGTATTCGCAAAAATCCTGGATCTTGGCATCAAAGCCTTCTTTTAGATATTTCCAGCTTCGAACGGCAACACAGAAATATTTTTTGCCTTCAAGACCAAGCTGTTTTAACTTTTCCTCTGCATCCTGTACGCCGCTTTTTCTAATTCCAAAAGCAGCATCTGCGGTAATGCGAACAGGAGGCTTTATAATATCCAGCTCTTTTAAAACGGTCGATGATTCAAAATCCCTAAGGGTTATTAAGTCCACATTATTAAGCGAACGTTTGGCCATTTTTTTGTTGCGGCTTTTCCTAACAGGCCCGATACCGTTTGAATATAGCATAACGCGCGCTCCGTTTTTCTTGGCGCAGTTTATTATATATAGATAATATATAAGAGACTGCGTGCTGGTTAAATCCTGTATAAGGCTTCCGCCACCGCTTATTAACAGATTTGTCTCTTTAAATATTTTCGAAATCTTAAAGAAATTGAGCCGATAGACCGAGTCAACGTCATACTCGTTTTTTGTAATCTTGGGCCGCTTAGACAAAACAACTATTTTTATATCCGGCTTTATTTGCTTTAAATCGTCTATTATCGCTTTTAAAACCGCATCATCGCCATGATTGTTAAATCCGTAATAACCTGATATAACAGCATCGATCTTCTTTTGTGGTTTTAAAACGTGTTCGTAAAGCTCGAGAGCATTTTGAGTCATATTGCTTACGGAATAATGTTGCTTTACGGTTTCTCGCCCAAATACGCCGATCTCTTTTATGTCATCAGCCTTCATTTGCAGCAGCTTAATAAAATCATTGCGCAAGTTTTGGCTTTCAACAAGCTCACACCCGCGGCAGCAAAAGTTCGTCTGCATAGCTATATCAAGCTTGGTTTTATCAAGAATACCGATATAACCGGGATTTCCGGCCAATATAACAGGCTTTTCAGCAGCCATAGCTTCAAGAACCGCGCGGCTTATGGCGACGACGATATTCGCCGACGCAACAAATTTATTTATATCGGTTCTCGGTCCTGTCATAATGATAACTTTTTTCCCGATCCTTTTATTAACCTCTTCAACTCTTTGACGTATTTCGCTGTATTCCGTTCCTCCGCCGACAATAAACACTTCAAGCTTTTTGTTTAGGCTGTATACCTCTTCAATGCAATCCAACAACTTATATGCGACAGAGCAGTTTCCTTTATCGAGCCTGCTTATATAAACGATTCTTTTTTTTGAATTGTCCATACTATATTCTTTCATAATTGAAGAATAATCCGTTTCAGGAGAGAATTTATCAGTGTCGATACCGTTTATAGTAACAAACGTGTTCTCAGGTGGCAGTTTGTAGTTATCAACCAAATACGTTTTTATATCCTCACTGACTGCAAGGGTTCGCTCTCCCCAATTTGTTAGGATTTTAAACGGAAGCTCTGTGGAATAAACGCCATGGCATGTAGTAACAAAGCGGAAGTGTAGCTTTTTTTGCAGCATACCACACAAGAAAGCAGGAATTCTTGCATGGGCATGGACAAGGTGAATATCGTTGCGAACGATGATTCTTTTTAATTCGTGGTATGACTGTAGAAGGTTGAAAATATTTTTATTGTGCAACGGAACCTCAAAATGTTTAATTCCCGATTCAATTAATTCCTTAACATAAGCTCCGCCATTTGAAGCGACATAAACATCAACACCCATTTGTTTTAGGCTTTTGCATAGCTCAAGAACATGGGTTTCCGCTCCTCCGATTTCCATACCCATTAATGCCATAAGCACTTTAAAATCAGTTTTCACTGGTATTATCCTCCTTTTTAAGCGGCAGCCTTTTTGCAATCACAGAAAAAACGAATCCAGCTTCTTCAATCTTTGCCAAATAACAGACAATTATATACCAAATCACTCCCATTCCGACGCAAACGGCCAGCTTTATAGCTTTAAGCAAAAAAGATGAATCCGAAACGAACATGTTTAAAAGCCACATGGACAAATAAACGACAACGCCGAGAGAAAGCGATATAAAAATCATTTTTAAAAAATCTATCAATGCTTGCTTGTTTAATATAGCACTGTTTCTTCTATACATAAATATTAACATAATAATCGCAGTAAAGGTTATTGAAATTGAGGTTGCAAGAGCTGGCCCGCCTACGCCTAAGATATTAACAAGCCAAAAACTAAGCGCCGCATTAACCGCGATTGCCATAATACCGGTTATAAGAGGGATTCTTCCGTTTTTATTTGCATAAAATCCACGGCTTAAAATCGTTTGAACTCCAAAACCTAGCATACCTACTGAGTAAAACATAAGTGTGCCCGATGTTAATGATGTTAGCTCTTTAGTAAATTTTCCTCTTTCATAGAACAAAGAAACAATAGGCTCTCTTAAAACGAAAAGCCCAACCGTCATAGGCAACAAGAGAAAGAACAACACACGAAGCGTTTGGCGCATTGTTTCGGCAAATCCGCTTTCGTCGTCCTTAACGGTGTGTTTTGAAAGTTTGGGGAATATAACGTTGGATATGGATAGAATAAGCACGCCTGTTATAACGAGATAAAGATCATTGGCATAGTTTAAGGCAGATACCCAGCTGTCTTTAACAGAAACCGCGCTTACATTAACAAGGCTGTTTATAGGAAAAACCCAAGAGCTAATCATAACAGGAATGACCAAAGCGCCTATTTGCTTTATGCCGGAATCTTTTAGGTCTATATATGGCCTGTAATAGTATTCTTTTTTTAAAAGAGAAGGTATTTGAATTAAAAGCTGAGTACTCCAACCTATCAAAAATGCTATCGCCAAGCCAACAATGCCGAACTTATCCATAAAGAATAAGAGATACACAATTATTATGAGATTGGAGACAACGCTCATAGCAGCCGGAACATTAAATTCATCAAGAGATTGTAAAATCCCTGTAACGGAAAAAGCTAGAGCTGTTACGACAATTGTGGGCAACATGATTAAGAGGAGCTGGCTTGTTAGCATAGTTTTTTCGGCGTTGAAACCAGGAGCCAATATGCCGACAATTTGTTCAGAAAAAATCATAGCGATAAGTGTTATGGCAAGGGATAGGGCGAAAATTATTGTAATAAAGTTATTGGCTAGTCTATATGCTTCTTTTTTTCCTTTTTTCTCAATATAAGAATTAAAAATCGGAATAAAACTGGATGATATCGCAGAGGCAAAGGCAAAATCCAAGAAATCCCGCGGGATCTTGCTTGCAAGGAAAAAAGCATCTGCCTCCATAGAATCGCCCAAATAGCTAGCTATAATGACGGATCGCAAAAGCCCGACGATCTTCCCTATAAGCATAATAACCATAACGATACTGACGGTTTTTAGCGCAGTATTTTTCTTTGCCTCCATATTTTTAACATCTCCGTTTTATTCC
>CAYVCG010000015.1:19373-28224 GCA_964449985.1 uncultured Defluviitaleaceae bacterium | reverse complement strand
TTTTAGCGCAGTATTTTTCTTTGCCTCCATATTTTTAACATCTCCGTTTTATTCCGAATTGATCTAGTCTAATTTTTCATCGGTAAAATTTATTGGCAACGGTGCAAAACATAATTTTTGCTCAAAAGTTGCGGGGACAAAACGCGTTCCCTCATTCCATTTTGGCGAATAACGCGCCAAAATTGGTGGTCGGGGACGCAAGTCCTGCCGCTTGCGCTAACTTTTACGCAAAAATATTGAATTAGGCACCGTTGCATGTTGCCTATTTAGAGAGCTTTTCAAAGCTATATCTAATATTGTTGCCGTTTATGTTGAATCTTAAAATGCTAAACGCGTTGTTCGCGCTTCCGTCAGGATTATAGAACTTTCCAGCGTTTATGTATCGTATGCCGTCTTTAACGTCTGATTTGTTTACAATCCATTCGTCTGATACGACAAATATTGTTTTTCCACTTTCTTTCATCTCCATAAGCAATGAATGGAACAATTCAAATTCCTTAGGTTGCTTAAAGCCAAACGGGCTGAGGTCAGTATAAATTATGACAAACGGCGCTTTGCTTTGAATAATGCTTGTTTTGATGTTAGACCATTGGCTTGGGTTTGATTGCATAAACCCGCCTTTTTTAGAGTTAAGGCTTATTAGCAAAACGTCTCGAACCAGTTCCGTGTTATAAACTCCTGAATTAAATTTAACGTCTTTTCCCGCTTCTTTTTTAAGATCTTCGTTCGCCATATATATGCTCTTGGTTGAGTTTTTTAACAGCCCCGAAATCGCTTTTTTTCTATCCTCGGCATAAGTCTTTATTTTGTCATTTTGTTCAAAATAGATAGATGGCATAAAGGTTATTTCATAGCCGCCGGAAAAAGCATTGCCTGTATTATTCATATAATCCGAAAACTTTGTTGGATCTGGTGTTTGAATAGTTTGCGTATTTGCATCAAACATACCTTTTAGGTTATCAAAAAATATTGTATGTCCGCTTTCTACCGTTTGAGATAAGGATGCGGCATAAATGCGTTCCAGCGATATTGGAAGCTTCGCATCAGCAGGGATAGATACATCAATGTCCTTCCAGCCTGTCCAATTTATTGCCTTTGCAAAATCTATCGTAAATTCTTTACCGCCTGCATCAATGATTTTTCCTCTTAACCAATGGCCAGATTCATCACCATAAACCGAGAGCCTTAATGCATGAGCCTCTTTAGGTATTGCCAGTTTAGGTTCAAAGACAACATAAGCTGCTTGCGTTTGTGTTGATTCGATAAAGTTGTATGTAAGTTTTATAGCGTTAGGGACGCTTAAAATATGTTCATCAGAAAATACTGTTTGGGCAGTAGCGCCCTCAGGATATCCGATAGCCTTAATCGCTGGAGAATCATCAAACCCTGTAATAGTCTTTGCTGAAAGAGTGGAATATACGCTGACGTATGACACAACGTTACCGATTGAGCATTTTATGTATCCGGAACCGGCTTTGCTTGCAGTAAACATACCGTCTGTAACAATGCCCAAATCTGGCGGAATGACTTCAAAGGTTATGATATCGTTATCAACGCTTACTGTATCAGCATCTTTTGTTTTTGCATTAAAGCTAAGATTAGCTGAAGCTCCTGAATAAAGCTTGAGTGGATTTTTCAAAGGTATAAGCTCAGCTGCTTCTCCAGAGAAAATAGTTGAGCTTCCTGTGATTCCGTTAAACGATACGTTTACTTGTATTTTTCCTGTTATGACAGGCATAAAATATCCGTCTAAAAATGAACCACTGCCCGGTGTTCCTGAATATGTAATACCGTCTGCCGGCAATTCAATCCTATGATAATATTCGTCCAGCCCATAAGCGTTTATTTTAACGGACGAGTTTTTCAAAACATTTTTGTTTGCAGGTGAAACGATAATTGTTTTAATATCTCCGATTGGTGCATCGTTAAAGATTCCTAATGCGTTTATAACCCTTCTTTGTGCGCCGTCTGACAATGTATTAACTACAGTTGCATAGGATTGCCCCGGCTTTGTAACTGCCATAGTCGAAGAGCCACCGCCATCTAAATGCATAGCTTCATATGCACCATATTCGAGCATAAGTTGAGCCATATCGCTTTGCGTTGCTCCGACAGAATGGGTTCTTCCGTCAACAACCATGAGGATAATACGTTTTTTATCTTGCGTTATACCGATTGCAGTTCTGGGATTTTTGCCACCGGCGACATATCCGCCGTCATTTGCCAAAGCACCCTGAGTTAAAATTTTTCCCGCACCGGTAATAGCGTTATTGATCTTATCATAATCAATGCTTGGGCGCAAATAGAATTCAACCCTTTGCCCAATCTTAAAAAGGCTTAGTTTTTCATTGGCCACGATCTCATTAAATGCGACTATGTATCCGTTTTCAGGTATTTCCACAGTTTCGCCTTTTTTTGAAATATATTGGATTTTATCGTCATAGCAAACGATTTTGAAAATGCCGGATAGGCGTTCATCCAGCTGCTTTGTGTCTTTCATAGCAGCAGTAGTAATTATAGAAGGTGGTGCAAGGTCGAATATTTTATTAACGTTACTGACCTTTAGGTTTTCTTTCCCTTCATTCAAGAAATGAACCTCAGTGCGTACATATGATATAAAAGGATTATTGTCATTGTCAATAAAAAAGGTTGCATTTTCGTTGCCCGAGGCATTGCTATGCTCATTTATAGACAATATCTCGCCGTTTGCCACCTCAACGCCCATAGGGATGGAATACGATCCGGACACCCCGAAAAAATCACCATTAACGCCTGCCACAGCGCCATTGTCATTAACAAGCTTTGATGTGGGTTCTTTAAGGCTATATTCTGTTTTTGATTTTATAGTAGAGATAGAGATATTTGGGCTGTCTAGCTGAATATCTAAAACATGAACATCCAATAGCCCGGCATCCGTAACCCGTATGCTTTTTTCGTATGTTAAACCTTTTGTTACAGTTTCTTTTTGAACTGATTTATAATATGTATTGGCGGCATATATTTCATTATGTTTCGCTTCCAATAATCCCCCGCCAAAGGCCAAAAAACAACAAAGGGCAGAAGCGGCAATGCCCTTTGTTATATATTTAAATGTTGTTTTCATGCTAAAGCTCCTTTTTTTATTACGTTAAATACAGGCTAGTTTAAAATTTCATAACTACATTTTATTAAAAACCATGAATTAGTTACAGCCTTAACCCCTCTGCCATCATCGCGGGGCACGATAAGCAAGTTGTTAATTTTAATCAGAGAGTTATTCTGAATTTCAGAGCCGTCAGTTGCGTTTACTATACCGTTTTCCCCGGTTATATATCCCGTTGCAAGGCCGCTGCGCAGAATGATTTCAGTTCCTTCCCCACCAAGAATTATTTCCCCTGCATCAGCGGATACGGGAACATATCTTCCGCCGTTTTCGCCAAGGCTGTCCGCATAAAAGATTTCTAGCTGATCCATAACGTCTGCAAGGATTTCATCCTTGATGTTTGAGCTAACAGGAGTTGAGACTGTGCCTCCAGAGGATCTTATAAGGTTGGCCAATTCTTCAAACTTAGTGTCCACATAGCTTTTAGAAGCGACGGGGTCCGCGTTAGTGCCTGGTGTTGCCGATAATGCCAGCATATTATTTATGGTAAAGCATCCGGCTAAAACAATCGATAATATGGCGATTGCCGTTATCTTTTTCTTCATCATAACTGCCTCCTTAAAGTAAAAGTGTGTACAAGGATAAACCTCTGTCTAGTATACGTAAGAGTATAGCAAAAAGGCTCGGTTATTACAATTAAATTTATATTACAGATTTGTGTAATTACAGTTTGCAATAAAAAAGCCGCTAAATCTATTTTGATTTAACGGCATATGTTTAGCTTGCGTTATTTCTTTTTGATTTAATGGGCTTTCGCTTTTTTTGCACAAGGGGTTGTCTGTTTTCGTTATGTGTTATAAGCGGCGGCGCATTGTTAACAACCGTGTCCAGCGTTATAACGCATTTTTCAATCGTATCGTTAGATGGTATGTCATACATAATATCCCGCATGAAATCCTCGACAATTGCTCTCAAACCTCTTGCGCCTGTCTTGCGCTCAATAGCTTTCTTTGCGATGGCTTTAAGAGCTTCATCCTCAAATTCCAAAATAACGTTATCCAGCTCAAATAAATATTTATATTGTTTTGTCAACGCGTTTTTCGGAACTGTCAATATATCCATAAGTGCTTCTTCGTCAAGGTCAGAAAGGGTGACAATAACAGGAAGCCTTCCGATTATCTCAGGGATAAGACCGTATTTATGCAAATCCTGCGGTTGAAGGTGTTGCAATATATCGTTCTTAATGCGTTCTGCTTTGGATTTGTCCTCACGGTCAAACCCTATAACCTTTTTATTAAGCCTTTGCTCAATTATTTTATCCAATCCTCCAAAAGCTCCGCCGCAAATAAACAATATGTGGCTCGTATCTATTTGGATAAATTCCTGATGAGGGTGCTTTCTTCCGCCTTGGGGCGGAACGGAAGCAATAGTGCCTTCAAGAATTTTTAAAAGAGCTTGTTGAACTCCTTCGCCGCTAACATCCCTTGTAATAGATGGATTGTCTGATTTTCTTGATATTTTATCTATTTCATCAACATAGATAATGCCTCTTTCGGCTTTGGAAATATCACCATCAGCCGCTTGGATAAGGCGTAGCAATATATTTTCAACGTCCTCACCGACATATCCCGCTTCCGTAAGCGAGGTTGCATCGGCAATAGCGAATGGCACGTTAAGCATTTTTGCAAGGGTTTGAGCCAAAAATGTTTTACCAACACCAGTTGGCCCAACAATAAGTATATTGCTTTTTTGAAGCTCAACATCATTTGTACTAAGCTCATCGCAGGAAACGATGCGCTTATAATGGTTATAGACAGCAACAGCAAGCGCTTTTTTTGCGTTCTCCTGGCCTATAACGTATTGATCAAGATAATCTTTTATTTCTTTTGGTTTAAGCTTGTTAAATTCATCAACGCCGTCATTATCAGCGTCTTCAGAATTTTCAAGATCTTCTAAAATAATATCATAACATAAATCAACACATTCATTACAAATATATGCATTTGGCCCTACAATGAATTTTCTGACCTGCTCCTGTGTTTTGCCGCAAAAGGAACAATGCAGAGTCGATTTGTTATCCATTTTGGAAGCCATTATTTCAACTCCTTTTTAAAATTGTACTAGTCTGCATTTAAAGTAAATATCAACGCAAATTAGTATCACTTTTTCGGGCGCTCTATAACGGCGTCTATAATACCGTAGGCCTTGGCTTCCTCTGCCGTCATATAGCTGTCACGTTCTGTATCTTCCTCTATCTTTTTAAGTGTCTGGCCTGTGTTTTCAGACAACATTTTATTTAATTTTTGCTTTGTTTTTAATATATGCTCGGCTTGGATTTTGATATCCGTAGCCTGGCCTCTTGCTCCTCCGGAGGGTTGATGAATCATGATCTCGGCATTGGGCAGGGCATAGCGCTTTCCTTTAGCTCCGCCAGAGAGCAAAAATGATCCCATGCTTGCTGCAAGGCCGATACAAATAGTTGAAACATCCGGTTTAACGAACTGCATAGTGTCATAAATCGCCATGCCAGCCGTAACAGAGCCACCGGGGCTGTTTATATAAAGGCTAATATCTTTTTCCGGATCTTCCGCATCAAGAAATAAGAGCTGCGCAACAACAAGGCTTGCTGTAACATCGTTAACTTCTTCACCCAAAAAGATGATACGGTCTTTTAAGAGCCTTGAATATATATCGTAAGAACGTTCGCCTCTATTGGTATTTTCAACTACTATAGGTACTAAACTCATAAATGTCCTCCTTTGATATGATATTATTCAACTTCTTTTGCTGAAGTTATTACAAGATCAAGCGCTTTTTTGATCTGTAAATCTTCAATTAAGCTTTCCTTTTCTTTTTCTTGAATAACACTGAGTAGCTTCTCTTTTTCCATTTGATAGGTGGAAGCTATTCTCTCAACTTCTGCTTCATATTCCTCATCGGATATAGCGAAGTTTTCTGTCTTTGCTATTGCTTCAAGGCAAAGTCTTCCTTTAACCTGAGCCTCTGCCATCGGTTTGTATGACTCACGGAAAGCATTTTCATCCATTCCTGTATATTTTAAATATGTTTCAAGGTTCATGCCTTGGCTTTGGAGCCTTCTTGCAAAATCATTAATCATGGAATCAACCTGTGACTCAACCATAGATTCCGGAAGGTCAATTGGGTTATTTTCAACCAATGCTTTTATGATTTGATTTTCTTTATCGCTTGAGGATTGTTCCTTCTTTTTGGATTCGATTTTTGCTATAATATCATTTTTATATTCTTCAAGAGTATCGAATTCGGAAACATCCTGCGCAAATTCATCATTAAGCTCTGGAAGCTCTTTGAATTTAATTTCATGCAAAAACACCTTAAACTTTGCATTAGCGCCCTGGAGATCTTCTTTGCCATAATCATTCGGGAATTTAACTAAAACCTCAAATTCATCGCCGATTTTTTTGCCCACGATTTGTTCCTCAAAGTTGTCAATAAACGTATGAGAACCCAAAGTAAGTTCATAGTTATCAGCTTTTCCGCCTTCAAACGGTTTATCGTATATAAATCCTTCAAAGTCAATAACAACGATATCGCCCATTTGAGCTTCTCTATCTTCTTCTATAGATATAATGCGGGAATTTTTTTCGCGTGCAGAGTTAATTTCCGCATTGATTTCCTCATCAGTTGCAGTTTCATTGAATTTTTTATAAGTAAGACCTTTATAATTATTAACCGTTACCTCAGGCTTGATATAAACCTCGGCAGTTATAACAGCGCCTTCTTCAGCAGAAACGCTCGTAACGCCGATTTCCGGGCGGGAAACTGTATCCAGATTGTTTTCTTTAACTGCGTTGTCATAAGCTTCAGGTAAAACGATGTTAATGGCATCTTCAAAAAATATTTCTTTTCCATAGTTCATCTCAATAAATTTTCTGGGAACTTTGCCTTTTCTAAAGCCCGGTAAATCAAATCTACCTTTGTTTTTGTTATATGCCTTTTGAATGCCCTCTTCAAATTTTTCGGGCGAAATACTAAATGTAATCTTGATCTTATTTTTCTCTAAATTTTCCACGGTAGCTGACATTGAAAAAAATCCTCCTCAAAAAACAAAATATACTTGGATAACTGCTGAATAAGGATAAAACAAGATACCTTAATCAGTAGTTACTTAAAACACATCGTGCTATTATATCATAGCAAAAAAATAAAATCTATAAAAAAATGTATTATTTAAAAAAGTCACAAAAACGTAACATTTACAAAATCTCTTCAACTATATCAATGACTTCGGCGTCTGTATTTCCTTCTATAAAACGTATAACATTGTCTATAATGCTGCTGGCATGATCCGTTTGGTTTGTTATACATGCAAAACCTATTACGATGGATTTATGAACGTCCTGGTCTTCAATTTCGGCAACGGAAACATTGAATTTGTTTTTAATACGCTCCACGAGGCTTTTTACGACCATTCTTTTTTCCTTTAGAGAATATACCCAATCCGCCCTCATATATACCTTGCATGTTCCAATAATCATAATAAAATCCACCACCAAAGCTTTTTATGCTATAATATTAACTAATAGTGCTTGAAATATCAATAGTTTTAACAATAATTATACATGTTATTGTAATTGGCTAAATAATATAGTAGAATGATAGAAATTTCAGCATAGCTGAGTATTTAAAGGAATGTGGGGTATGAAAAGATGAATCTTCTGCAAGCGATAATTTTGGGAATAATACAAGGCCTGACGGAATTTCTACCGGTGAGCAGTTCGGGCCATTTGCTTTTGGCGCAACGCCTTTTCGGCTTAACAAATAGCTCTCTTGTGTTTGAAGTGGCCGTGCATTTAGGAACGCTTGTGCCTGTTTTTTATTTCTTCTGGGGAGATATTGTTGCATTAATAAAAAAGCCGTTTCAAAAGATAACGTATCTTCTGATTGTGGCGACAATTCCTGCAATCATTGCTGTAAAGCTTTTGGGGGATAATATAGATGCTTTATTTAACGCGACATACCTTATTTCAATTTCTTTTATCGTGACGGGGTTAGTATTGATGTATTCCGATCGTGTAAAGGACGGATGGAAGAAGGATAGGAATGTTTCTTATGTGGATGCGGCTGTTATAGGGGCTGTGCAGGCTGTTGCAATAACTCCCGGTATTTCTCGTTCGGGCAGCACGATTTGCGGTTCGTTATTCCGTGGGCTTTCCAGAGAGACAGCGGCAAAGTTCTCGTTTTTGATGTCTATCCCGGCGATACTTGGCGCGGCTGTTTTGCAGGTTATAAAAATAGCGCAGGGCGAAATAGCTGTCGCTGATTTAAATGTTATTAATCTGTGCGGAGGCTTTGTTGCATCAATGCTTGCGGGATTTTTGGCAATAGGGTTTATGTTGGCTCTTATCAAAAAATGCAAGTTAAGATATTTCTCATTTTATGTGTTTGCGTTGGCGGCATTTGTCCTTGCGGATAAGTTCTTGCTTGGCGGTATGTTTTTAGGGTAAATGTCTTGGGGGAGCTTTTTGTAAAAAGTTCCCCCATACTTTAATAGATTGTCAAGGACAATAACCAAACAAACGTGCAGGTAAATTGCATTGTCAAAGTTGTTTGCTTCTTTCTTTCAAGAAAGAAGTGGGGTTCGGGGCAAAGCCCCGAGAATTTAACCCGCTAAATAATCTTCATTTATTTTAATCAACTTATTTATATACTCCTCCGATGGACCACCATCAACTGTCCTTGCATTAACGCATTGTTCCAGAGAAATCGCTTCGTAAATAGATTCGTCAA
>CAYVCG010000015.1:13530-19273 GCA_964449985.1 uncultured Defluviitaleaceae bacterium | reverse complement strand
GTCCTTGCATTAACGCATTGTTCCAGAGAAATCGCTTCGTAAATAGATTCGTCAAATACGTCTGAGATAGCTTTATACTCCTCCAGAGTCAAAGCGTCCAGGCTTTTTTTATTGTTAATGCAGAATAAAACAAGCCTACCGATTATTTCATGGGCATCACGGAAAGGCACACCATGTTTAACGAGCCAGTCTGCCGCATCTGTGGCGTTCATAAAGCCACCTTTGGCAGAATCCAACATTTTTTCTTTGTTTATCCTCATTGTGGAAACCATCGCAGTAAAAACAGGCAGACACAGTTTTAATGTGTCAATCGCATCAAACACGCCTTCCTTATCCTCCTGCATATCCTTGTTATACGCAAGGGGCAAACCCTTCATAACCGTGAGCATGGCTGTCAGATCACCATAAACACGCCCTGTTTTTCCGCGGATAAGCTCTGCCATATCCGGGTTTTTCTTCTGCGGCATGATGCTGGAACCCGTGGAATATGCATCGTCCAGCTCAACAAAGCGGAATTCATGGCTAGACCAAATAATTATTTCCTCACAAAACCGGCTTAAATGCATCATTATAATCGAAGCGGCAGACAAAAATTCAATGCAAAAATCTCTATCAGAAACGCCATCTAAACTGTTTAGCGTTATAGAGCCAAAGCCCAATTGCTCGCATACGAACTGCCTGTCCAGCGGATATGTTGTTGCGGCAAGCGCGCCGGAACCAAGCGGCATAACATCAGTTCTTTTATAAGTATCACAAAGACGGGTATAGTCCCTTTTAAGCATTTCAAAATATGCCAAAATGTGGTGAGCAAATGTTATAGGCTGAGCCGGCTGCAAATGGGTATATCCAGGCATTATTGTGCTGATGTTGTCTTTAGCAAGCACCAGCAGGGCATTCATTAACGATTTAATTTCCGCTTGGATATTTAAGATTTCATCCTTTAAATACATTCTTATATCCAAAGCCACTTGGTCGTTGCGGCTTCTTCCTGTGTGCAGCCGTTTACCTGTATCACCTATGCGTGATATGAGTATTTGTTCTATGTTCATATGGATATCTTCGGCTTTTTCGTCGAACGCAATATTCCCTGCCTCAATATCATCCAAAATCTCGTTAAGCGTTTTTATAATTAAATCCGCATCGCCTTTGGGGATAATCTCTTGTTTTCCCAGCATTTTAGCGTGGACGATACTGCCACGTATGTCATGCTTATAAAGGCGTTTGTCAAATGATATAGACGAATGAAAATGATCGGTCAGTTCGTCAGTATGTTTTGTGAATCTTCCTCCCCAAAGCTTCATGGAAATGCTCCTTTAATTATGATTTTTTATTTTTTTCCTTCATTAATGCACGAACCTTTAATGGCAGGCCAAACAGATTTATAAAGCCTTCCGCATCAAAATGGTTATAAAGTTCGCCTGTTGTAAAGCTGGCTATATCCTCGTCATATAAAGAATATTTCGATTCAGAACCGGCTGATATTATGTTGCCTTTGTATAATTTCAGGCGAACTTTGCCGGAAACTGTAAGCTGAGTGCTATCTACAAACGCTGATAATGCCTCGCGCAAAGGGGTAAACCATTCTCCTGAATATACAAGCTCGGAAAATTTATTAGCTACGATTTCTTTAAATGAAGTAGTCTGCTTATCAAGGCAAAGGTATTCCAGCTCTCTATGAGCATAATAAAGGATTGTTCCGCCCGGCGTTTCATAAACACCTCTGGATTTCATACCAACAACACGATTTTCTACGATGTCGCAAATACCGATGGCGTTTGCTCCGCCTAACTCGTTTAACTTATCCATAAGCTCAATCGGTGTTATGTCTTTGCCATCAAGTTTAATGGGGATGCCTTTTTCGAACTCGATTTCAACATAAGTAGGCTCGTCCGGCGCATTTTCAGGAGATACGGATAACTGAAGTAAATGAGCAAAATTTGGCTCATTTGCAGGATCTTCTAGCTCAAGCCCTTCATGGCTTAAATGCCAAAGGTTTCTGTCCCTGCTATAGCTTTGTTCCTTAGTCATAGGAACTTCAATGCCACGCTCAATAAGGTATGCGAACTCATCCTCACGGGATTGAATATCCCAAACCCTCCAAGGAGCAATAATTTTTAAGGTTGGCGCAAGCGCTTTAACAGTAAGCTCAAACCTTATTTGGTCGTTGCCTTTGCCTGTTGCTCCGTGGCAAATAGCTGTAGCATTTTCGGCAAGGGCGATATCCACAAGCTTTTTAGCAATAAGCGGGCGTGCGATAGACGTCCCTAAAAGGTATTTTCCTTCATAAACAGCGTTGGCTTTAACCATAGGATAGACGTAATCAGTTATAAATTCATCCCTAACATCCAAAATATACGCCTTGGATGCTCCCATTGATTTGGCCTTTTCCTCTAGGCCGTCAGTTTCTTTGCCTTGGCCGACATCAACACATACGGCAATGATTTCGCACCCCTCGTAATTTTCTTTAAGCCATGGTATAATGACGGTTGTGTCAAGACCGCCGGAATATGCAAGTACTATTTTTTCTGACATAATTTTTCCTCCTAGATTGTTTAAATTTTTAAACAGCAATATGCATTATTATACAGTCTATTAATAAAATAATCAACTACATTTTACTAAAATTCAAAATAATTTTAATGCAACGAAAAAAACTATTGCATAATTATAAATTTGGATGTATAATTATGAAATTAATTACAAGAGGTGATAGCAATGATAAAAGCGGGAATAATAGGTGCAACCGGCTATGTGGGCGGTGAGCTTATGAGAATACTAAACAATCATAAAGAAGTCTGTCTTTCTTCCGTAACAAGCCAAAGCTATGCGGGGAAAGCTTATGGAGATATATTTGAAAATTTCAGGCATACCGATATTAGATGCGCAGAAGAGGACATCGAAAAGATGGCGGATGAATGTGATGTTATATTTTTAGCGCTTCCTCATGGTATAGCATCAAAAAAGATTAATAAAGAAATTCTATCCAAAGTAAAAATAATTGATCTGGGCGCAGATTACAGGCTGAAAGACGTAGATACATACGAAAAATGGTATGAAACAAAGCATGAATCCATTGATTTGCTTGCTCAGGCAGTGTATGGTCTTTGTGAAGTTAATAGAAGCGATGTGGCATCAGCGAATTTGGTAGCAAACCCTGGATGCTATACATCATGCAGTATCCTTTCGTTGTATCCTTTGCTAAAAGAAAACGTTATTAATAAGGATAGTATTATTATAGATGCAAAATCCGGAGTCACCGGCGCAGGCAGAGCGGTTGGTTTGGGCGTTCATTATTGCGAAACAAACGAAAATATGAAGGCATATAAAATAGCATCCCATAGGCATACGCCGGAAATTGATGAGCAATTGTCCTATGCGGCTGGGTCGGAGGTTAACGTATTGTTTACTCCGCATCTTACTCCGATGAACAGAGGCATACTGGCAACGTGTTACGCCACTCTTAATAAAACTGCAACTTATGACGATATAAGGCAAATATATGAGAATTACTATGGAAATGAATATTTCATCAGGCTTACTAAAAAAGGTATTTTCCCGGAGACAAAATGGGTCAAGGGAACAAACTTTATGGATATAGGTTTTGCTGTGGATGAGAGAACGAACAAAGTTATCGTTATAGGGGCAATAGATAATCTTGTTAAAGGCGCCGCAGGGCAGGCGGTTCAAAATATGAACATTATGTTTGGGCTGTCTGAGAAGGAAGGACTGGATTACATTCCTATTTTCCCTGCGTAGGTATTATTAATTTTGAAAGGAACTGATTATATGAAAATAATAGATGGCGGCGTTGTTGCGCCGATAGGGTTTAAGGCGGCAGGCGCTCATGTTGGTATAAAAAAAGCAAAAAAAGATTTGTGTTTATTAATAAGCGATGTTAAAGCGGAATATGCCGGGTGCTTTACCAAAAATATAGTAAAGGCAGCGCCGGTTGTTTGGGATATGGAAATCGCCGAGAAAAAAGGCAAGGTTAAAGGCTTGGTAGTTACAAGCGGAAACGCCAACGCATGTACAGGCCAGCAAGGCATAAACGATAACTACGAGCTGGCAAAAACATTCGCCGGTTGTTTGGATACTGCTGCCGAAGAAATACTGGTTTTCTCCACAGGCGTTATCGGCGTACCAATGCCGGTTGATATTATAAAAAAAGGAATTAATATGGTAGCTGAAAATCTTGACGGCGGTGTTGAAAATGGCGTGTTAGCGGCGGAAAGCATTATGACAACAGATACGTTTATGAAAGCGATTGCCGTGGAAATAACCCTCTCCGGCAAAACAGTAAAGCTTGGCGGCATGGCTAAAGGTTCGGGCATGATCCATCCAAACATGGCAACTTTGCTTTCGTTTATAACCACAGATGCAGCAATCAGCCGTGAATTGCTGGAAAAGGCATTAAAGGAAAGTGTTTGCGATACGTATAACATGATTTCTGTAGACGGAGATACAAGCACTAACGATAGCCTTGTTATTCTTGCCAACGGTATGGCAGAAAATCCGCTTATTGACTGCGAAAACGACGATTATAAAACATTTAAGGCAGCGCTTAATTTCGTAAACAAAAAGCTTGCAAAAGATATAGCAAAAGACGGCGAAGGCGCCACAAAGCTTATGGAAGTAACCGTTGCCGGCGCAAAGACAAAGCAGGATGCAAGAAAAATCGTAAAATCTGTTGTTTCATCAAGCTTATTCAAAGCAGCGCTATTCGGAGCAGATGCAAACTGGGGAAGAGCCCTTTGTGCAATGGGTTATAGCGAAGCAGATTTTAACCCTGCAAACGTTACAATAACATTCAAAAGTATAAACGGCGATAAGACGGAGGAAATTATGCTGATGGACAAAAGCGTTCCTATAATTTTTGATGAGGATAAAGCAAAGCAAATACTTTTAAGAGAAGAAATATTTATAGACATAAAGCTTGAGGAAGGCAACGAAACGGCAACCGCCTGGGGTTGTGACTTAACATACGATTATGTGAAAATTAACGGTGATTACCGTTCATAGATAGGGGCTGTTTTTGTATGATGAAGCAATATATAGACAAGGCGAAAATTCTTATAGAAGCGTTGCCGTATATCAAGGAATTTAACGGCATAACCGTTGTTATCAAATACGGCGGCAGTGCATTAATAAACGAAGAAATAAAAAGCACCATCATAGCAGACGTGGCGTTAATGAAATATGTCGGGTTTAAGCCTATACTTGTTCATGGCGGCGGACCTGATATAAACAACATGTTAAAACGTTTGGACATTAAGTCAGAATTTGTCAGCGGGCTTAGGGTCACGGATAAAGACACGATGGACGTTGTTGAGATGGTTCTGGCCGGTAAGGTTAATAAAGACATAACGATGAATTTGAATATGCAAGGCATTCATGCAGTGGGAATAAGCGGCAAGGACGGAAATATGCTGCAGGTGGAAAAGATTTTGCAAAATGGGCAGGATATTGGGCTTGTGGGTGGCGTTAAAAGCGTTGATACAACGCTTATAAAAACGCTTATTGAGCATGACTTCGTGCCGGTAATATCCCCTATAGGCTGCGATGGCAATGGTAATACGTATAATGTTAATGCGGATTATGCCGCTGTTGCTATAGCAGGAGCGCTAAAAGCGGAAAAGCTCGTTTTCCTTACAGACGTGGAAGGGGTTCGGTTTGACGCTGATGATGCGAACAGCGTAATGTCTCGCATTAAAGTGGATGAAATAAAGGAGCTTATTAAATCCGG
>CAYVCG010000015.1:0-13430 GCA_964449985.1 uncultured Defluviitaleaceae bacterium | reverse complement strand
TTTGAAAAAGGCCAGCAATATATTATGAATACATATTCCAGATTCCCTATTGCTTTTGAAAAAGGCGATGGAATGTATGTGTATGATGAAAGCGGCAAAAAATATTTGGATTTTGTGGCAGGAATAGCTGTAAATTCGTTAGGCCATGGGGATAGCGGCCTTGTATCAGCCATATCAAAACAGGCTGCCGAGCTTATCCACTGCTCAAACCTGTATTGGACAAAGCCGCAGGTTGATTTAGCCCAAAAGCTCATAGCAAATAGTTGCTTCGATAAAGTGTTTTTCTGCAATAGCGGCGCAGAAGCTATCGAGGGTGCATTAAAACTTGTTAGAAAATACGGCAATAAAAACGGCGGAAGATCAGAAATCATAACAATGCAAAACTCCTTCCATGGCAGAACATACGGAGCGATAACCGCAACAGGGCAAGCAAAGTATCAAAAGGATTTAAACCCGCTTCTCCCCGGCATTAAGCACGTGCCGTTCAATTATTTTGATGCATTGAAAGAAGCAATTACGGAAAACACAGCCGGTATAATAATCGAGCCGATTCAGGGAGAGGGCGGTATAAAGCCTGCTGATAAGGAATATTTGCAGAAAGTTCGGGCTCTTTGCGACGAAAAGGATATATTGCTTGTATATGATGAGATACAATGCGGAGTCGGGCGCACAGGATGCTTGTTTGCCTATGAGTATTACAACGTTGCCCCTGATATAGCGACAATCGCAAAGGGTATTGCTGGTGGCGTTCCTATGGGCGCGTTGCTTGCCAATGAAAAAACATCATCTTATTTCCAACCGGGAGACCATGCTTCCACATTCGGAGGAAATCCTCTTGCATGTGCAGCGGCAAATGTAGTTGTTGATAGGCTGTTATCCGGTGGTTTATTAGAAAATGTAAAGAAGCAAGCTGACTATTTAACGCAGAGTTTGAATCATCTTAAAGATAATAACGAAGAAATAACCGATGTTCGTGGTGTCGGCCTTTTGCAAGGTATTGAGCTTAACAAGCCGGCTTCTGGAATTGTTTCCAAATGTATTGAAAACGGTTTGCTGCTTGTAGGCGCAGGAACAAATGTCATCAGATTCGTCCCGGCTCTGATCGTTTCTAATGAGGATATAGACAACGCAATGGAAATATTGGATAAGGCAATAAAAGCCGACAAATAATTAATACAATCCCTCACATTTGCAAATAACGTGTTTTGAGGGATTTTTGTATATAAAATTATTTTGCAACAGCTTTTTTAATATAAATAAAGCATAATTAATTAATTAAAGAATAAATTTATAGAAAAGGAGGAGGTTTAATGCCGAAATTAAATTTTGATATTTTAAAGCCCAATAGCCGAAAACAAAAGATACAGTCTCATATAAGCAGAACTGTTAGAGAAGGGATTGATCCAAAGCTTCTGTTGCTAAAGCATAAGAAAAAGTTATTAAGAAGCTTCATGATATTAGGTATTGTGATGATATCTGCTATGCTTGCATTTCCGGAGGTAAGGTCTGTTTATGTTACGGCAAGTGCGGCTTCAAAGCGCAAAATCCCGATTTACTGTGTAGAATCAGAATCCCCTAAGGTTTCTATATCATTTGATGCTGCGTGGGGAGCAGATGATACGGATGAGCTTTTAAGAATTTTAAGAGAAAATGATGTAAAAACAACATTTTTCCTTTGCGGATACTGGATTGATAAATACCCCGAGGAAGTTAAGCGCATCTTTGCAGAAGGCCATGATATAGCAAATCACGGTGACACACATGCCCATGGTGCGCAGCTTAGTCTTACGCAAAATCAAAAAGAGATTATGGGCGTTCATGAAAAAGTCAAAAACCTATTAGGCGTAGAAATGAATCTTTTTCGCCCGCCATACGGAGAATATAACAACACTGTTATAGAAGCAGCAGACTCTTTAAATTATTATACTATACAGTGGGATGTTGAAGGTATAGATATAAAAGCAAACGAATAAAAAACCGCTATTTGGTGAGCTTTCCAAACAAGCGGTTTTTTATTGTCTTTATTCTAATGCGTTATGCGTTGTTTTATCAAAGAAATGAAGCTTGCTATTATCAAACTCTAAAAACACCGTATCCCCTGTTCTAAAATTATTGTTTTCAGACGTTTTAACGGTTATAGGCTGATTATTCATAAGCAGATATACATATGCATCAGCGCCCATGATTTCGCATAGCTCTACGGTTGCCTTAATAGATGAAGGGGATTCATTAGGCAGTATTTTAATGCCTTCCGGGCGAACGCCAAGTGTAACCTCTTTGTCTATATAATCCTTAAACACAGGCTTTGATGAAATAGGCAAGCTTTTGTCTTTTATAAATATTGTATAGCCGTTATCTTTTTCACTTATACGCGTATTGATAAAATTTATTTGTGGCGAACCAATAAATCCCGCAACAAACTCATTGCATGGGTTTTTATAAAGCTCTTGAGGTGGAGCGACCTGTTGTATAACACCGTCTTTCATGACTACTATTATATCACCCATTGTCATAGCTTCCACCTGGTCATGGGTTACATAAACAAATGTTGTTTGCAAGCGTTTATGCAGCTTCGAAATGACCAGCCTCATAGCTGTTCTTAGCTTTGCATCCAGATTGGATAACGGTTCGTCCAGCAAAAACACAGCCGGTTCACGAACCATAGCTCTGCCCAGAGCCACCCTTTGCCTTTGCCCACCGGATAATACCCTTGGCTTTCTGTTTAAATAAGGTGTTATTTCCAATAATTCGGCTGCTTCTTTTACCCGCTTGTCTATTTCGGCTTTTGGTGTTTTTCTTTGCCGCAGGCCAAACGCCATATTTTCGTAAACACTCATGTGGGGATATAGCGCATAGTTTTGGAAAACCATAGCGATATCCCTGTCCTTTGGTTCAACATTATTGACAAGTCTATCGCCTATATGGAGTTCACCGCCGGTTATTTCTTCAAGCCCGGCAATCATTCGCAAAGTTGTAGACTTTCCACAACCGGATGGCCCAACAAAAATAACAAACTGCTTATCCTGTATTTCAAGATTAAAATCTTTAACAGCTGTAATGTTTCCCGGATATGTTTTTGTGACGTTTTTCAGTAATATCCTTGCCATAAAAATTACACTACCTTTCAAAAGTAATCGTCATTTCAGCTTTTTACCGCATAAAGGGCAGTTTTTAAGCCTAAAATTATCCATTTCGTTTCCGAATAGCTCCTCATAAACCTTTATGTTTGCCCTGTCGCTACAAACGGAACAAAAATCTCTGTCATCATCATTATTCCCTTTTATAAAAGGAGCAAGTCGGCTTATAAGCTCTTTATTCAGGCTTCCGTCCAGTTCATCTATTTCTAGTATTGGGTTTTCAGCTTTGTTTGTTAATAGAAGAACACCTAGTATTGATTTTGCATCCAGAAAAAAGTCTTTGCTCCTAATGATTGCGTTACAGCTGTATTCGGTTAGTATATTACAAAACTTCAATGCTTCTTTTTGAGTTAATTTTTTTAGCGTAAATTTCATATAATCACTCTTTTCACAAAACAATTATTCCTTAGAACCGGATTGCGCAATACCCTCTATAAAATATCTCTGGAAAATAAGAAACATAAGTATCATAGGTATAGAAATCAATATAGCGCTTGTCATCGTCTGGTTTGGATAGGCGATGTACTGGGATGATAGCGTGGACATGCCGACAGGCAGCGTAAACATGCTTCTTTTTGTTGCCATAAGGCTTGGGAACAAAAAGTTGTTCCAGCTTCCCATAAACGTCATAATAGTAATGCTGGCAAGTGCAGGCTTTGCAAGAGGTAATGCAATCTTGAAAAATATCTTTATTCTTGACAATCCATCAATTTTTGCCGCTTCTTCCAAAGATACTGGTATGGAAAGGAAGAACTGCCTCATCATAAAAACGTTGAATGAGCTGAAAATCGTTGGCAAAATAAAACCAGCATAGTTATTTATAAGCTTAAATTGATTTAGAAGCATATATGTTGGTATCAGGGTTATTTGGCCGGGTATCATCATAATGCCTATAACTAAAAGAAACAGCATATTATTCGCCCTAAATTTTATTCTTGCGAGCGCATATCCCATCATGGAATTTACGAGAACAGATAACACTGTCGTTGAAATAGCTATGACTATACTGTTGAAAAACCATCTAAGAATAGGAGCGTTTTGAACGATCTGGCTGTAGTTATCAAAGCTGAGCTTTGAAAAATCAATAAAAATGTTATAAACGTCATTGGTTGGTCTTAATGAAGTTAAAAAAGACCAAATAAAGGGGAACAAAGCGATAACGGCATATCCGAAAGCCAAAATATAAAACAACGCTTTCATGATTTTTCCATGCCCTTTATTTTTCATATCTAATCCCCCTTCTTTTCAATCACTGTTTTTTGTATAATCGTCAAGATAAAAATAATTGCAAAAAGAACAAAAGCAATCGCTGCTCCATAACCCATCTGATTTTGTTTAAAGGCCTTGTTGTAAAGATACAGAACAACAGTCATTGTCGAATCCAGAGGCCCGCCTTTTCCATCAGAAATTATATATGCCTGGTCAAACATTTGGAGTGTGCCTATTATTCCTATGATGATTACAAACATTGATTTTTCCGATATCAGCGGCACAGTTATCTTAAAAAACTGCTTTACCTTTGAAACCCCGTCTATAGAAGCAGCTTCATAAACCGAGGCGGGAACGTCTTGCAATGCCGCCAGAAAAATCAGCATCATAGTTCCAACTGTTGCCCATATGGCCATTATCATAGTCAAGGGTAGGGCGAATGTCGGGTCTGAAAACCAGCTTACCGGCTTAAACCCAAACCTTGATAACAACAAATTTGCTATTCCGTTTTTGTTAAACAAAAACATAAATATCGCTGCGGAAGCAACTGCAGACGTAACTGCCGGCATATAATACGCAACCCGCAAAAACTTTTCTCCCTTAATTTTCTGGTTGACAATTACGGCTAAAATTAAAGCAACGGATGTCTGAACCGGAACAACGATGATGGAATACGTGAACGAGTTTAGCAAAGCTTTATGAAAGATCTTGTCGTTTAATAAAGCTATATAGTTATCAACCCCTACAAATCTGAATTGGTCCGGATAGAACAGATTATAGTCACAAAAGCTCAGATAAAAAGCAAATAAAATCGGGCCAATAACAAAAGTTAGTATGAGCAACATGCCGGGTAATGAAAGGACATACCCGGCTCCTGCTTCAAGATTTTTTCTGCGTATTTTGGGTGCGCTTGATTCAGTTTTAACCATTTTGACACCGCCTTTGTTATTGTTTGCTAATAACGTCTTGTATCAATGCCTCTGCCTCATCCAGAGCCTTTTTAACATCGTAGTCGTTTATTAATATTTTTTCGAATGACTTAGCCAGCTCGTCTACAGCAACAGGCCCTGCAATGCCATAATTATAACTATCAGAGTATTTCACTGCTTCTAAGAAAGGTTTTAGATGAGGATTCTTTTCTTCAAATTCCTTGCTGTTGGAAAGGCGGGAAGGCAATGCTCTTTCCGATTCCACAAACACCTTTTGCATATCATAGTTTGTTAGATAATTTATTAATTTTTTCGCTTCTTCCGGATGTTTTGTGTTTTTAGAAGCACTATATCCGACTGTAAACATTAGGGATGCTGGTTCTTTGCTGTAAGGAATAGGCACAACGCCAAAATTTAAGCCAGGTGCTGTTTCTGTTAAAGTTTGTACCATCCAATATCCTTCAACAGTCATAGCAACATCTTGTCTTGCAAAAGCAACGCCGTTCCAATCCGCACCGATATCTTTTGGAATAACTGCAACACCTGCACGATATAAAGACAAAAGATATTCATATGCCTCAATAAATTCCGGCGAATTAAAATCAGGCGTTCCATTTTTCATAACTTCTGCGCCATTTGATTTGGCCAATGGATGGAAACGTTGAATTTCATTTTGAAAGCTTAGCCCATATTTTCCGTCCTTTGTAAGTTTTTCGGCGGCTGTCTTTAGCTCATCCCATGTCTTTGGGGGTTCAAGACCTGCCTCTTCAAACATGTCCTTGTTATAAAATAACGCTAATGTATTATAGTCTTTTGGAACGGCATAAAGCTTTTCATCTTCTGTAAACGCATCTAAGAGATTTTTAGAAAAATCTGCTTTATCCTGCGCACTTAAAGCATCGCTAATATCAAGGAGTTTTCCTGCTTTCTGGAATCTCGGGAATTGATAACCCTCCAGATAAAACACATCAGGTTCACTGTTAGAAGACATTCGTGTCAATAAAACCTGCCAAAAGTCACCCGTAAGCGGTTCTGCAACGACAGCAATGTCAGGATTATCGTCCATAAATGCCTTGATTTGTTTGTTTACAGTTTCGGTTTCAAATTGGTCTGCATAATGAGCCAGTTTCAATGTAACTTTTCCGTTATTTGCTTCCTTTCCGCCGCCACCACATCCGGTTAAGGTTGTCATTAATATTGTTGCGGCGATTATAAAATTGATTGGTTTTATTTTCATTGTGATACCCTCCATTTTGTCAATTTTCTTGTAAAGATTGGCAGAATTAAATACGCATATATTTGGAATATTATGCATTAAAATAGAACGATTTCGAAGCGAGAATAAATTTTTGATTTAATAAATTATATTTTGTGCCAAAGGAGGATAATTTATGACATTAGATTTATGTATTTTTGATTTGGACGGGGTGATTTGTGATACGGCAAAGTATCATTATCTGGCATGGAAAAAGCTTTCAGAGGATTTGAACATTAATTTCACGATAGAAGACAATGAAAGATTAAAGGGTGTCAGCCGCATGGATTCGCTGGAAATAATACTGTCTTTAGGGGATAAAACGTATACAGACGAGGAAAAATATAACTTTGCAAAGGAAAAAAATGAAAACTATGTGAAATACATAGAAAATATTTCCGAGGATGAAATATTGCCGGGTGTTCTTGATTTCATTAAGGGTATTAAGGAAAAAGGTATAAAGATAGCGCTTGGGTCTGTAAGCAAAAACGCTATGACAATATTAAATAAGCTTAATCTCGCGCGTTTTTTTGAGAGCATTGTCGATGGAAACAAGGTGACAAAAGCAAAGCCAAATCCAGAGGTTTTTTTATATTCATCCAGAGAACTGGGCATTCCAACACAAAACTGTATAGTTTTTGAGGATGCTTTTGAAGGAATAAAAGCAGCGAAAGCAGCAGGCATGAAAAATGTAGGCATTTGCCCCAACGGAGAACTTACGGAAGCGGATTATACTATACCTAATTTTCTAGGAATCAGCATTGATGACATTTTGAAAAAAATATAATGGAGGATTTGTATGCTTAATTATTCAAAGGGCGACAACGAATACAAGAATTGGATGATTGAAGAAACTAAGTCGGATTTAAACAATTTAGGCAAGTGCGAAACCCTAATGACAACGGGAAACGGCTATTTTTGCACAAGAGCAACGACAGAAGAGCGTTATTTAAACGAAACCAGAAACACGTTTGTTGCAGGAACGTATAACAAGTTTGATGAAAACGAAGTTTGCGAGCTTCCGAATACTCCAGACCTTATAGGAACAAGGATCGAAATTAACGGAGAGGTATTAGATTTAGGAAATGGCAGCGTTTCGGGATATAGCAGAACACTTAATATAAAAGATGGATTTTTAACAAGAAACTTTGTTTGGAAAACTGAAAAAACAGGTAGGGTCGCTTTTCGGTTTGAGAGGCTTCATTCTATGAGCGATATACACACTATGGGTTTAAGCATCGGAATAATGCCACTTGATAATGATATAGATGTTCAAATATCATCAGGAATAAATGGGCAGGTAACAAATTCCGGTGCTCAGCATTTTTCGGAAGGAACAAAAAGGCTATATGATAGCAAAATCATTCAGTCTGTGCATACAACGACAGAAAGCGGCATTGATTTTGTTATCAATTGTTTTCATGAGATGTATAAAAACAATGAGCAGTTTTCACCTGAGCAAATGATTGTAATGGATAGGAGAAAAATATTTATAAAATATAATTTCTCTCTGACAAAAGATGATTCTTTTTTATTGGAGAAGATCGGAAGTATACACACTTCCAGGGATAAAACATGGGATGATAGAGGAACAGATGCCCTTAAAGACTATTCGCAAAAAGAGATAAGAAAATATTTTAGCGGCGGATACAAAAGACTTTTTGCAGAGCATAAAATCGCTATGAATAAACTTTGGGAAGAAAATGACGTCAAAATAAGTTGCAAAGACGAATTCGATCAGTTAGCTGTTAGATTTGCTATGTATCATTTAAACATAATGACGCCTAAGCACGACAATAGGATGAATATAGGGGCAAAAGGCATGACAGGCGAGGGTTATAAAGGTCATGTATTTTGGGATACAGAGATTTTTATGCTGCCATATTTTATTTATCAGCAGCCGGATACAGCGAGAAAGCTTATGGAATACCGATATTTCGTGCTTGAAGGCGCTAGAAGAAAGGCCAGGGATAACGGTCATGAAGGCGCAATGTATCCTTGGGAATGCGCTTGGATAGATGATGGCGAGGTTACGCCGTTATGGGGCGCTGCTGATATAATTACGGGTTTGCCAACGAAAATTTGGTCCGGCATAATTGAAATTCATATTACTTGCGATGTTGCATTCGCTGTATGGCAGTATTTTAAGATCACAAACGATATTGATTATATGGAAAAATACGGATACGAAATATTGTTTGATACAGCAAAATTCTGGAACTCTAGGCTGGAATACAAAAACGGAAGATATGAAATATGCAGTGTTGTCGGCCCGGACGAGTATAAAGAGCATATTGATAACAATGCATTTACTAACTATATGGTGCATTGGAATATAGATATAGCCATAAAGAATTATGATGAATTAAAAACTAAAAAGCCAGAGCTTTTTGAAAGACTAAACAAAAAGCTTGGTTTAGACAAGCTATATGCGGATTGGAACGATAAGCTTAATAAGATTTATCTGCCACAGCTCACAGAAAACAAAATTCTGCCTCAAAATGATACGTATTTATCACTAAAAGAAATAGATTTGACAAAATACAAAAACAGTAAGAACGTTGGAACGATGTTTAATGAATACAGCTTGGATCAAGTTAACAAAATTATGGTTTCAAAACAAACGGATGCGCTTTTGGTGTTCTATCTGTTGGAGGATTTGTTTGACAATGAAGTGAAAAAAATCAATTTTGATTTCTATGAAGCTCATACACTGCATGATTCTTCGCTGAGCTATTCAACCCATTGCGTGCTTGCAAATGATATAGGCGAACGTGATTTGGCTTATCACTTCTTTAAAAAAGCGGCCGAAATTGATTTGGGCGACAATCCGAAATCCAGTGATGCAGGCATTCATGCAGCAGCTCAGGGTGGATTATGGCAATGCACTGTAAACGGTTTTGGTGGAGTTCGCTTGACAGGCGAAAAGTTGCGAATTCTGCCAAATCTTCCTGATAGCTGGAACAATATAGAATTTAACATTTATTGGCACAACAACAGGATAGGCGTAAAGGTCGATAAAGAAAATATGTCCGTCCATAATTTCGGCAGCGGTTCGATTTCTTTTATTAGCTATAATGGCGAAAACACTGTGAATTCTGGTCAGGAGTTAAAATTAAAAATATAAGCGGTGATTGTATGTAATATTAAAGGCTATGGCAAGTAATGTAACCCGTCAGTAACCCAGGTGTTCAGTCGCTTTTATTGTATTCGGTATTTTGGAGGATTCCAACAAATGAACTCTATAAATAAGAATTTTGCAAAGATAATAAGTAAAATTGAAAAAACTGCGCTTGATAAACAGTATAAATATAAGCCAGCCTTTCACCTTTCTCCGCCGATTGGCTGGCTTAACGATCCGAACGGTTTATGCAGATTCAGGGGATATTATCACGTTTTTTTTCAATACTCACCTTTTGATGAGATAGGCGGAATAAAGCTTTGGGGTCACTATAAAAGCGGTGATCTCGTAAATTGGGAATATTTGCCGCCTGCTATCTATCCTGACCAAATTTTTGATTTTCATGGAGTATATTCAGGAACAGCATTTATAGAAAACGAAAAAATGTATTTGTATTATACGGGCAACGTTATTGAACCCGGAAATAATGACCTAAACTACAAAGGCAGGCAGCAAAACACCTGCCTTATTATTTCGGAAGATGGCGAAAACTTCTCCCAAAAGACTCTGTTAATGACCAATGCAGATTATCCCCATATGTCTTGCCATGTTCGCGATCCAAAGGTTTTTTATTATAACAGTTTATACTGTATGCTTCTGGGGGCCAGAAGCAAAGACGATTGTGGAAAGGTCATGGTTTTCACCTCTTATGATAAAATCAGGTGGGAACATGCAAACACTATATCAACAAAGGAAAAATTCGGCTATATGTGGGAGTGCCCTGATTTTATATCAATAAGCAATAAACAATTTTTATGTGTTTGCCCACAAGGCATCCGGCAGGACGGTTTTAAATATAACAACGTTCATCAAAGCGGATACTTTCCGTTGGAAGGTGATATATTAAATAAATACAGTCTTGGGGAGTTTATTGAATTTGATAAAGGCTTTGATTTCTATGCTCCTCAAACATTTGTAAACGAAAGCAATGAGCTAATCCTCATCGGTTGGATGGGTCTGCCGGATACTTATGCGTTTTACCAAAACTATGATATAAACGAAGGCTGGCAGCATATGCTCACCGTGCCTAGGGTGTTATCGGAAAGAGATGGCAAGCTCCTTCAGAAACCTATTAAACAGTTGCAGGGTTTAAGAAAAAAACACTTTAGCAAGCATGTTATGGCTAACGATTGCTTTGAAATACCTGATGTTTTTGAACTCTTGATGCATTTCGATGGTATAAATGATTTAGAAATTATAATTAAAGACAGTATTAAATTAGAATTTTCCCAATCAAAAAATTTATTCATTCTTAGTTTTATTGATGGTGGGGCTGGAAGAACAAAAAGATGCACCGAACTAGATAATTTAAATGATCTGCATATATTGTTTGATAAGTCTTGCCTCGAGGTCTTTATTAATGACGGGGAAACGGTATTTACCTCAAGGCATTTTTGCCGTGGTAAAAACGTCATTCAAATAAGAGGAGACAAATTTTCCGCAACTGTTGATATATGGGAGATGGGTTCATACAGCTTTGATTATTATTTTAATAAATGATAGGGGCGTTGATTATAAATGCCGGAAAATGTATACAAAGTCGGTGTTAGCTTAAAAAACGAGGATTTATTATTAAACGAAACGTTGTTTCATAATGCAAACGGTTATTTAGGCATACGTTCATGCTTTGAGGAAGATTATGCAAAGGATATGCAAACAATCCGCGGAACATATATAAACGGATTTTATGACTTTGCAAATATGAAGCAGGCGGAAAAACTATATGGATTTGTAGAAGAAAAACAAACAATAGTAAATATAGCCGATACGCAAGGTATATGCCTTTATTTAGGAGACGAAAAATTCAGCATGTTCAGCGGAAAAGTTTTAGACAGCAAACGTGTTTTGGATATGGACAACGGGTTCACGCAAAGAATTATCCATTGGCGTTCCGAAAAGGGTAAGGAGATAATCATTTGTATAAAGCGAATGACGTCATTTGATATACTGCCTTTATTTACGATTGATTATGAAATAAAATCTATAAACTATTCCGGGCCAATACGGTTTGAATCCGAACACATCGGTCATGTTTCAAATTATGAAAACAGCGATGACCCTCGTGTCGCAGGGGAGGCCGGTCAGTATATTAACGTGCAAGACATTAGTGTTATTGACGAAGCATCTTATATAGTGTCAAAAACATCAAAATCAGGATTGACGGTTTGCTCGGCAGTTTTTGAACAGGTTTCTAAACAGGCTGATATAAAGTCTATAACTATTGATACATCTGCTACGAAACAAATTTCATGCGATATTTCAGAAGGCGAAAGTTTTTGCCTTGTTAAATATAGCGTTTTCTGCGATAGTGTTAGATATAAGGATTGTTTTAAATCGTGTGCAGAGATATTAAAAAAATCAGTAAAGATTGGAATACAGGCTCTTTATAAAATGCAATGGGATTATTTAAATGATTATTGGGACAATGCTTATTTAAAAATTTCCGGAGATGATGATTTAAACATTTCGGTTAAATTTAATATGTATCAGCTTTTGCAATCAGTAGGAAAGGATAGAAGCTGCAATATTTCAGCCAAGGGTCTTAGCGGTGAAGGCTACGAAGGGCATTATTTCTGGGATACGGAAATGTATATACAGCCGTTTTTTGTGCTAACCAGCCCGCATATAACAAAAAACTTGATTGAATATAGATATTCTATTTTGGATTTTGCTAGGGAAAACGCCAGAATATTAGGGCATAAAAAAGGCGCTCTGTTTCCTTGGAGAACAATAATGGGAAAGGAGTGTTCGGGATATTTCCCCGCTGGCTCTGCTCAATATCATATCAATGGAGATATCGCATATTCAGTAGTTTCTTATTATCTTCTGACGAAGGATATAGAATTTATTGCCAATGTGGGCGCAGAAATAGTTTTTGAAACCGCGCGTCTTTGGATGGATGCAGGTAACTTTAGCGATGGTATGTTTATGATAAATGAGGTAACAGGCCCCGATGAGTATACTTGCCTTGTGAATAATAATTATTATACAAACGCAACGGCAAAGTATAATTTGTATTGGGCTGTGAAGTTTTATGACATATTATCCAAACAAAATAAGATAAATGACTTAAAGCAAAAAATAAATCTCACAGAGCATGAAATAGCTGAATTTTCAAAGGCAGAAGCAGCTATGTATCTGCCTTATGACGAAAGATTTGGCATAAATCCGCAAGATGATTCGTTCTTGCAAAAGCCGGTATGGGATTTCGAAAACACTCCGAAAGACAAATATCCGCTGCTTCTGCATTATCATCCGTTATACTTATATAGGCATCAGGTATGCAAGCAGGCAGACACCGTATTTGCCCATTTTATATTTGAGGACTACCAGAGCGTTGATATAATAAAGAATTCATTTTTGTATTACGAAAATGTAACAACCCATGATTCCTCCCTCTCAAAATGCATATTCAGCATAGTGGCCTCAAAAATAAATGACATAAACAAAGCGTTATTATATCTTGGGGATTCTGCAAAGCTGGATTTATTTAATACTCATGGAAACACAAAAGATGGTATACACACAGCAAATATGGGCGGAAACTATATGGCTATCGTTTATGGCTTCGGCGGCGTTCGTATTAAGGAAAGTGGTCTTTATCTAGCCCCCACAAAGCCAGATAAATGGGATATGTATGAATTTAAGTTGTTTTATGAAGAAAGCCGTATTCTTGTTAGCGTGTATGATGATTATGTGGAGATTAGGCTTGAAAGCGG
>CAYVCG010000014.1:30330-34985 GCA_964449985.1 uncultured Defluviitaleaceae bacterium | reverse complement strand
TTGTCCCCAAATATTGATACTCACGATATTAACGTCAAAGTCAAAAAAGCCATTGAGTTTTTAAAAGACGGAGATAAAGTAAAAGTTAGCATTAAATTTCGCTATGGTCGTGAAATGAGCAGAATTGGTACTGCGGAGGAAATCCTCAAAAACTTTGCCGAGAGCGTTTGCGAATATAGCGTTATTGATAAGCAACCTAAATTAGAAGCTAAGACAATAGCTATGTTTTTGTCGCCCAAGGCATAAAAGCTGGTTCATCATATTGATTAAACTGCCGGCAAGTTTAAGGCGGATTTAAAAATGTACACCTAAGGAGGATATAATTAATGCCTAAAATGAAAACAAAGAAAGCTGCTCTCAAGCGTTTTAAGGTTACGGGAACAGGCAAACTGTCCTATCACAAAGCAGGAAAGCAGCACATCAACGGCCATAAATCGCCAAAAAGAATAAGAACACTTAGACGCGCGGCTATAGCATCATCTGCTAATGAAAGCCAAACTAAACGGATGTTACCATATCTATAAGATATTTAAGGAGGACTTAGACTATGGCGAGGATTAAAGGCGCAATAAACGCCAGAAAAAAACATAAAAAAGTATTGAAATTAGCAAAGGGTTATTTTGGAGCAAGAAGCAAACAATACAGAGTTGCTAAACAGTCTGTTATGCGTGCTCTGGCGCACTCCTTTGCCGGTAGAAAGCAAACAAAGCGTGAATACAGAAGCCTTTGGATAACAAGAATAAATGCAGCTGCAAGATTAAACGGAATGTCCTACAGCAAATTTATGAATGGTCTTAAAAACGCTGGTATTACTATAAACAGAAAAATGCTTGCAGAAATGGCTGTTAGCGATGCTGGCGCTTTTGCTCAATTAGTTTCAAAGGTTAAATAATAAATTTTAAATAATAATTTTAATAAAAAAAATGCTGTAACATATCGCTATGCCGCAGCATTTTTGTTCAAATAACAAACGGCTTTATGGATTTAATAATTCATAAAGCCGTTTGTTATTTTTTGATATTATTTTCATATATCTTTTTCCGGAGCAAGAGAAATCTTGTTCCGACCTGTATTTTTTGAATGGTACAAATATTGATCTGCAAGCTTTAAAAACTCTTTTTGGGTCATGCCGGCAACATAGCGCACAACGCCGAAACTTGCAGTCGTCCGATTCTCATTTTCTTTGGCATTCTGCTCTAAAACGAGCCTAATGCCTTCAACCGTATCCATAACCTCATCTGTATGCATAGCTTTAATCAGCAAAACAAATTCTTCTCCCCCGACCCTGGCAAGCATAACGCGACGATTGTCAACCATACCCTTTATCGTGCTAACAACGTATTTCAACTGTTCGTCGCCAACATCATGCCCATATTTATCATTGATACGCTTAAAATGATCAAGGTCAAACATACATAGATGCAATTCATCCTTTGCGGGGTTAAAGCTTGATATCGCAAGCTCAATAGCCCGTTCGAAATAAAGACGGTTATATGCGTTCGTCAACGCATCACTTATGGAAATCTCTGATAGGACCTTATTAGCATGCGTAAGCTCCGCAGTCCTCTCTTCAACCTTCTTTTCAAGGCCTTGATTAAGCTCCGCAACTTGTTTATAACTAATGTTGTTGTCATACAACCGTATGAATAGATGCGCGAGCAAAAATAGCATATATGCATAAGCGAACAACATCATATTTATTTTTGAGCTCATGAAAAAAATATCAACAGCAATAATGCCGCCTACATAAACCGTTTTTGCTATTTGGAATATAGAATAAGCGTTTTTATTTTTATTCCAATATACATAAGATTGTAAAACCAGAACAAAAAACGTAAACATAAACACTATCATAATAGCCTGAACGCCAAACAGATCAAACCAGTCCAGACGCAACGGGAATATCACAGCCATAATACCGTATAAAAACGGCAGAGGCACTGTTAAAAACTTAGAAACTTTATTCTCTTCATCAAACAAATAATGAGCCAATAGTGAACCAAAAATACCGCCCAGCATAAGGAAAAATATTTGTATTGACATTCTGCTGCTATTAGAAATATAAAAATTACCTAATACACCCTGCGCAAAATCAAACACGTCATCCATTCCAAAAATAACCCTTATTGCCAGCATAGTGTCCAACAGCGTGATAAGCGTAATTATCCTATGCTTTGGATGAAGAAACATAAAAGTACAACCACTTAGAGCAAGCAGAACAAGCAGACCAAAGACAAACACTGTCGAAGCCATAGAGAAAAATGCATGTGTATAAATCGCGCTCTCAGAACCAACTATTACTGAACGCTTATACAGCATGTTCTCCGTTTCATTTCCTTTTGCAACGGAAATGACGATCTCCTGCTCGTCCGTTTGTTGATCAAAATTAAGCTGAAATACCTTTGCATTTACTAACTGTATGTTTCGATCACTTCTCAGTGTGGTTTTATTGTTTTGCAAAACACCGTTTACAAAAATATTGGCCTCACATTGAAGATTTCGTATATAAAGCCCAATGCTGCTATAGCTCTTATTTATTTTTAATAACACTCTATATGTTGTTTGCCCAACATTCTCCGTAACTTTACCTATAGGAAGAAAGACCTTCTGCGGATAAGCGAGCGCATTAGGCTCATATTCGTCTAAAAAAAGGCCCGGAAATACATCCCATTCTCCGTTCAGCTCAGTGGGCAGCATACTATCCAATTCTATATCTGATAAATCTACACTCGCATCAGAAACAAGAACATTTTGCTCCACCCTAAACTCTAGAAACTCAGATAAAAAACTCATAACTAAAAAAAACATTATAGATGTTATTATAATAATAGATAATGTTCTTAATATGCCAGGTATAAATTGTTTTGAATTCATAAGCAACACCTGTTTACTATTTTTAATTTATGTTCTCCGAATGCATGTATATAGTTATTGTATAACATAACAAAGTAAAAAGCAACATAATTTAAAACCGCCGGTGGCTAGCCGGCGGTTTCGCTTTTAATATAAGGATTGTTCATACATTATTTAGGATTTTCATAACACTTAATTTTTGGTGCTTCGAATGTTATTATGAGACTTTAATTGAAATCGAGAATGAGAAGCTTGGGAACAAGCTAAACTTAACAGCTTTAATAGCTATATCTGTGCCAATCAAATCATCAGAATAACTTATATTGTTCAAAACAATCGTTCTGCTGTCAATAATTGTATATTCTGATGCAGGAATAGCAACATCGCCTAATAAAATCGAAAAGCCTTTACCCTTTGAAATATCGTCATTAAATTTAATCACAACTTTGCCGGAATCATCCCCTGATGCTGTTACTTCCCAAACACTTGCCGCATTAATAGGCTTTGGTTGGGAAACAACCGTTTCAGAAGCAAGCACATATTCGCCAACAACTGCTTGAACTAAATAATTACCAACTATCGCACTTTCAAGCCTAAATACATATTCCCCACCGTTTACCATATCAATTGATTCAATCAATTGTCCATCAGGCGCGTATAGATTAAGCTTAACGGCATCCTTATCAGGATTTGAAATAGATAGCTGGGCAGGAATATTTGCAGCATAGCCCTCCGCTATTTTGGACACCTTTGTTGTTATAACAGCGTTTTCTGCCGTATATTCAGGTTCATTATAAACGCCGAAACCATCAAAGTTGAACCAACCTTGATTTGTTGCCGAAACATATACGATCTTTATTACATGCTTGTCGGGTTCTAGGGCTTTATTAGAATATACAACAGCATTGGTGTATCTAGGGGCCCAAACATCTAGCCTGCTTGCAACCTTAACACCGTCTAAATAAATATCAAGGCAAGCTTCTGTGCCAGGATTATCCATACCAGCATGAACATCAATGCCCGTGCCTCTGAATGTAAACTCGACTGCTGCGCCGTTAGTTCTTGTAGCATGAACGTCGTTCTCAATATCCTTTTCCGTACGGTTTCTGGAATAAGCCCACGTTCCGGTATATTTCAAGAAGCTTGATGGCGGATTATCGTTATAAATTTTGTATGTGGCTGTGCCTTTAATCGTAAAGCTCGGCGCATAAACATAGTCCGATCCGTCAAATGCAAGGCCGACTTTTATGGCCGTGTCAAAATAGCCGATAGCAAATTCATGGAATGTTAACGTAACAATATTTGTTTTATCGTCATAATCCATATTCATCAAATCAAGATGGATATCGCTTCCTCCGTTAACTGAATACACTGCACTAAAATCGTCTAATTCCGGCACTTTTGAAATACCCAATGGGAAAGAAGCCTTAATCTCGCCATTTGTAGCGCTTAATTTAAATGGATCCTTAACAGCATCATAATAAACCTTAAATCCGTCTAAAATAAGCCATTTATTTTCCAAATTGACCACTTTTAGCACGTGTTTGCCCGGGAACAAGCCTTTCTTCGTGTATATCTCGACCTGACGCTGGCGCGTTGTACCATATCCGGTTATCTCCTCAACAAACTCGCCATCAATATAAACCGCATATCTGCCTTCATCGGTATATCTTTCAGACATTATACCAATACCCGTTCCATAGAACGTATATTCATAATAGTCTCCAGATTTTTGGTTTGAAGAAACATTAACCTGTCCGCTGTATGTTATGTCGTTATTGCGGCCTCCGGCCACCTGCCAT
>CAYVCG010000014.1:23979-30230 GCA_964449985.1 uncultured Defluviitaleaceae bacterium | reverse complement strand
TAGAAGTTTCTGTCATAAGTCGTGGTTTGCTGAGATGATTCACCACCTGCAATATTTACACCCTTATTATAGAATATAATATTGTCGTAATAAGCGTCATCATTGTTTGTATATGTGCAGTGCTTTTCAAAGTTTTTGCCTATAAGCACGTTGTTATAAACCTTTCTTACAAAGCCTTCACGAAGCTTTATACTTCCCCCCAACATCAGGTTGTTATAAATCTCATAGTTTGTGGAGCCATCGTCTAGGTCTATACCAAAACTGGAGCCCAACTCCTGAACCCTGTTGTTATGCATTAAAACAGGATCAATTGCATCATACAAAGCGTATGGGCGCTTGACTTCGCCCTTTGATCCCGATGTATTAAATCCTTCAAGAGACCAGAATCTATCACGCCCCCATGAGTTGAACGGGCCATGGTCGCCAGTTTCTCGAACGGTGTCAAACAAATCGTTATAAGCTATTTCGTGACCACCAAACGTTCCGTCGCTAACGTTTATAGCAGCACGGGAACAACGGTGGATAGTATTTCTTAACATGTTAATTTTGTGAGCAATTGAAATACATATGCCGGAGGATTGCTTTTCGATAATACCCACATCATACATATAACAGTTGCTTATTGTTATATCTCTTGAATAGTTGTTATCCCTTGGACCTACTTGAAAATCACCCATAGTTGTCCTATGATCATTGTTATCCCAATGAGATGGATTTCTTACGGAATCTTCAAGGCCAACGATAAGCACACATGATGCCCCATTATTCTTGAAATCGCAGAAGTCAATAAGGTTACCCTTATTATAAGCGTTCATCATAATACCGTTTCCGGCCATGCGATTGAACTTACTATTCAGTATGCTTATGTTCTCAGAGTTCTCCATAAAGATAGCACCCTTGCGAACAATACCCCAGTCTCCGCGCAGTGGCCTTTCAAACGTGCTTGTAAACAGCGTTCTGTGGGTATCCTCAAAGGTAAAGCCATCGAACACGATATTTTTTACGCAGTTATAGTCATACGCAAATTCGTCTGCTATGGTTTTGCCTTCTTTTAAGAACTTCTGTCCTTTAAACGTAATAAGCTGTTCCAGCGTTGCGCCCTCAAATTTGGTTGCGGATAAATTCATACCAGAAGGAGGCCAGAAGAAAAGCTCACCTGTTTTTTTGTTGTAGAACCATTCGTTTGCCGTATCCAGCTCTTCAAATATATTTTCAAAGATACGGTGGGTAGCGTTTATTCCGCTGCCGCGGTTATTATTACCAACCCATGTGTATTGCACAGTGTTCCCCGATTTGCCTGTTATAATAAAGTCGTTTCCGCCCCATTCATTGCTGTGCAAAGCGCGGATATAACCGCCGGCAGGGTCCGCCCATGTGGGAACCTTTGCTTGAAGCTGAGAATCGGTAACAGAAATAGTGCTTTTAAGATTTTCGTTTTGTGTATAGTTGGGGAAGCGAGCCAAAACCTGCTGTGTTCCGCCTGCTATAAGAGAATCAAAATTATAGCCTGTTCCGATATTTGCTACATAAACACCTGCTTTTGCGGAATATGCCTGCCAATCAAGTATTCCTAGATTAACAGCTCCGCTTATTCTAACCTTTTCATCTCCATATGGCTTGAATGTTAATGTGTTATTCTCGCTGTTCCATATTTCCGGAGTGAAATCAATAGAATGTGCTAGGAAATAATCTCCCCCACGGACAAGAACATCAATATCCTTGCCTTGGTCTTTATTTGCTTTGATAAACTCCAGCGCTTTGTCAAACGATTTGAACGGCGCGGAAATGCTACCTGCATTACTATCGCTTCCCTCATTGGAAACAAAAATTTCCAACTTGGAGTCATCGGCATATAAAACAGGGCTAAATGCCAATGATGAGATAGCCATGATTAAGGCAAGTATAGACGCTGTAAATTTTTTTGTTCTAATTTTCATACCTATTCCTCCATATTTTTCTTTTATGTTGCTTTTAAAGCTACGAGCCTATCTGCCTAATTTATATCTGTATTCTCTTTCTTCATCACCGTCCCCGTATTTACATTTAATTTCATCAGCCATAATTTTTTAGGGGGAAATACTAAAACAAGCGGGTTTTTAACTATTATGCAAAAACCCGCTTGCCAAAGTATTTATGGACTATGACGTCATAAAATTAAATATTTTTTAGTAATATGCAAAACCACAAAACTTTTTACGCCTTTGCACATAAATATTACCGACTTTCATAAAAATACTATAGCATAAATCATATATTATTGTCAATACGCAATGCTGTCATAGGAAAAATTGACAATATATCGATTATATTACAGCATATATATAGTCATTAATATAATCCGTTATCCGACCTTTTATAAGCGCCTCAGCTGTTTTTGCAAGCTTATTTTCTCTAATGAGCTTGTATTGCCCCGGCATATATTGCTCTATAACGGATATAGGAATGTCTACAGAGTTTATATTTTCTATTAAACGTTTTATTGACTCAACAACATTCTTATCAGGAAGATAATACCGGCAACGGTCTGAAAAACTATACTTACGCTTTATTGCGATTTCATTTTCACCGCCGTGATAATATTTGCCCCAATACACGGGGTTTGCTAACATTACAGATTCCAATGTGTTTTTAAAATCCGACAGGATAACGCCTTCTTTGCCCTCAAAAACATCTCTTTCAATATCACAAAGGGCAAATAACGCTTCCCTAAGACCATATGTCAGCGCTGGACCAACCTTTAATATGGCTACACCATCTTCAACCATCTGTTTTAATGCCTTCGGTGTTTGATAATCCGTTGAATGGCCCTCAAAAACAATGCCTGGGTATTTTTTCAAGACTCCGCAAAGAGCGCTTGCATTTTCTCTATTGTATTCAGTAACCGTAAGATCCGAAAATTCAACCCCGGGTTGAACAACAACGCCAACAACCCGTTTAAACGCTTCTTTAAGCCCATCCTGCTCAAATCTCGCTCTAAAGGTTTCATAGGTTTGCTCAAACTGCTCCGGCTTTGTTACTGAAACTGTTTCATCGTTTTCCACAGCACCACCGGGTATGGGAACCTCACTGCCAATTATATAAACGGGTTCTACCGCATCGTCAACCGTCTTTGAAAGTTCCTCAAATGCTTCCTCAGCCACCTTGCATAAAATAGAAGCTCTTGCGGCTATAGTTTCATCGGATAGCCTAACATTTTTATCGTCATCAGCCACCCTCATGCTTGTATCAATATGTATCTTCGAAAAACCAGCCAAAACAAAATCCCTAATAAGAGTTTTTGATTTTTCCATTGCGGAAGCTTCGCTCTCGTTTTGCCAAGTTAGTGGGCCTAAATGGTCTCCCCCTAGTATAAGCTGCTCAATAGGGAAATTTATGCGCTTTGCTATAGAATACACAAAATCAGCAAAATCTTTGGGTTTCATACCCGTATATCCACCAAACTGGTTAACCTGATTTGCCGTTGCTTCAATAAGCGCATATGTATACGTTTGGGCCGCTCGTTCCAGAACCGCTTCTATTACAAATTCATTAGCGCTGCAAGCGGAATATATGCCAACTTTTTCACCATTATAACGCCTTTTGATTATTTCTGTAATAGGGTTTGGCTTCATTAGTCATTCCACCCCGCGATTTTTCCGTCCTCATCCCAGAGAACTCTCCAATCCGATGCTCCTTCCCAAAGGAATACATGCCCTTTAATAAGACGACAATTCTTATCTGCTGCCGCGATTTTCGCCATCTCCTCATCAGTCAGAGGATCTTCTATAGTGCAGCGCAAATTGCTTTCATATTCATTATCATAAACGGAGAAAGGAATCGGTATTTGCCCTCTTTGAACAGCCCATTTAAGGCAAACAACCGCCGGATGTATATTATGTGCCTTTGCTATTTCAATTATTTCCGGCATTTGTGTTGCTGCTATATCGTCAGACATTTTGTCCCTATCCGGGCGTGTTGGTGAACCTATCGGGCAGAATCCTATAGGTTGTATACCTTTATTAACACAGTATTCAAAAAGCTCCTGCTGTTGGAATGCCGGGTGCAGTTCCATTTCTATCGTTGAAGGCATAATGCGGCATTGTGGCAAAACAGCTTCAAGCTTTGGTATAGTCATATTAGACATACCGATGCTTTTAACAAGCCCCATATCAACCAGACGTTCCATCTGGCGCCAGCAAGCCATAAATTCATCGGTTAAAAACGGTCTTGAATCAGGGTTTCTGGAATCAACATCGCATCCGGGCGCATGATAGTTTGGGAAAGGCCAATGCACGAAATATATATCAACATAATCAAGCTGAAGGTCTTTAAGCGTTTTTGCGCAGGAAAGCAAAACATCACCTTTGCCATGCATATCATTCCAGACCTTGGATGTTATAATGAGTTCTTCTCTTTTGACCACTCCGCTTGTAATTGCTTCATTAAACACCTTGCCTATAAGATTTTCATTGCCATAAACCGCTGCGCAGTCAAACAGGCGATAGCCCATCTTAATCGCGCCTTTAACTGCATCCGAAACCTGTTCCGGTGTGAATCTGTCCGAGCCAAACGTGCCCATTCCGATGCATGGTATTTCCATGCCATTGTTTAATTTTTTTGTGGGTGCTTTTAACATAATTTTGACACTCCTTTTTTAATTTATTATTCTATAATCTATATTATTTTGTCTTAAAAATATTAACTATGGAGCAAAATCTTTCCCTTAACAGCGCCTGGTGTTTTGTATAGCTCAAAAGCCTCTGCAACCTGACTTAAATGGAATTTCTTAAATATAAGGCTTTCATCAAACTTCAGCTCGCCTGTCTTAAAATAATGGGCAGTAAGCTCCCATTCCTCACCCGGGAAAGGCGCTGAATAGCTCATCCAAGATCCCGTTAGTTTAAACTCCTTGCGGTTCATATTCTCAAACAGCTTTGGTGTGAAAACAAGATCCTTTGTTGGCGTACCGATAAAGCAAACATTTGCTTTGTTACTAGCGATTTCAAAGGACAGCTTCATTGTATCTGTAACGCCGGCCGTTTCAAAAACATAACGGTATTTGTTTTTTTCTGGCTCTTGGTTTGTTGTATTAACTACATAATCAGCGCCCAGTTTTTTGCATAGCGCCAAGCGGTCATCCGATATATCAAATACAGTAACGCTTTTTGCTCCAAAGATCTTTGCCCATTGCATAGTGAATATGCCTATTGTTCCTCCGCCAAGGATAGCAACATCATGCCCGCCTTTATAATCGTTCACACGAACGCCGTGCAGAGCGACAGTAGATGGCTCAAAGAAAGCCCCTTGATCATAAGAAATGCTTTTGTCAAACTTGACGGCATTAATCGCAGGTATCTTAACATATTCCGCAAAGCTACCCTGCTGCCTTGAACCGATAAAGCTATAATGTTTGCAAAGGGAATAATCCCCTCTCTGACAATCAGGGCATTTAAGACACGGAACAAGGGGAACACCGGCAACCCTATCCCCGATTTCAAAACCAGAAACGCCACCGCCTATTTCAACAACTTCTCCCGCAAATTCATGACCCAAAACGTTTGGATAAAAATGCGAACCGTTATAAAGCACTCTAGGCACATCAGAGCCACAAATACCCGATGAATGAACCTTTACAATAATAAAACCGTCTTCAATGACTGGCGTTTCATAATCGACATAACGTATATCCTCATTACCGTATAAAACTGCAGCTTTCATAAAAAATCACTCCTCCTTAGTTATTTCTATATATGTGTATTGCAAAAACAATCTTCTATTTATCTATGCATCGTAGCTTTTAATCTATCATAAAGTTCAAGATATATCGCATAGTTTTTGTTATAAACCTCATACATGCGCATATTCGGCACATATGTGCGCTTTATTTCAACGGTATTTTTGACGGCATCGTCAAAATCCTTATACATCCCAACAGCAACGCCTGCCAGGATAGCAGCTCCCAGCGTAGTCGCCGTATCTGAGGAGGCAACGCTTATGCTCTTACCACAAACATCCGCCTTAATCTGCATCCATACATCAGAATTGGCCGCGCCTCCGACAGCATTCATACCTGTTATAAACGCACCGGCTTCCTCAGCGGTTCGAATGTTATGCAACAGCGCAAAAGCGACACCTTCCATGGTAGCACGGATAATATGCGCCTTTGTCTTTGAATAGTCTAACCCGAAATATACGCCTTTTGCTTCTTTATCCCAAATAGGGCTTCTCTCGCCAGACATATACGGCAGGAAAACAACTCCGTCAGACCCTTC
>CAYVCG010000014.1:0-23879 GCA_964449985.1 uncultured Defluviitaleaceae bacterium | reverse complement strand
TAGGGCTTCTCTCGCCAGACATATACGGCAGGAAAACAACTCCGTCAGACCCTTCGGAAACTCCGCCTGCCAATGCGCTCATATCTGCAAAGCTCAAATCCTCAAACATGTTTTGTTTAAGCCATTTAAGCGTTCCTCCGCCGCCAACCGTTCCTCCTTGCAAAAGCCATCTTCCCGGAACAACGTGATTGCTCATAATGAGCTTTTCATGCGCTCTGTAAATCTCAAGGCAAATACTCATGCCGCCAGCCTGACCACCCTGTTCTTGTGTTTCACAGTTATTGACGACGCCTGCCCCAAGCGTTCCGCAGGCAGCATCAAGACCTCCGGCAACAACAGGTGTCCCCTCTAAAAGCCCCGTAAGCTTCGATGCTTCTTTTGTTACATGACCAACAATACCGTGGCAATTATATATATCCGGCATAAGGTTTAGATCAATGCCCATCGCCCTTGCCATATTAGCATCCCAATCGCCTGCACGCATATTAAAGAAATGGTATCCATAACATTGGGAAATATCTTGAGAAAACTTTCCCGTTAGCTTATACACGATATAGCTGTTGGATTGTAAAACCTTATACGCCTTTTTGAACACATCGGGATAGTGGCGTTTAAACCATATTATTTTTGGTGTTACATATGTAGGCTCGAATGGATTTCCGCATAGATCAAATATCTCCTGGCTGCCAATAGTTTCTTTTATCTCTTCGCAAATTTCCCACGAACGTGTATCCATCCAAATAGGGTTGTTAAACAGTATATCTCCATTATGATCCACTATTATGGATGACCAGCTTTGACCATCAACACCGATACCTTTTATATCTTCTGGGCTTATTCCACCGGTTTCAATAACAGCTTTAACAGTATCGCAAACAGTTTCCCACCAATCCGCCGGTTTTTGCTCCACAAAGCCGCTTTGTGGGTAGTATACTGCATATTCGCCGGTTTTTGCCGCAACAACATTGCCTCCGCGATCAAAAACGGCCGCTTTGCATGATGACGTTCCTATATCAATGCCCAAGATATATTCGCTCATTTAGTCGTCACTCCTTTACAATACGAAACGTTTCGTTTAATAGTTACAGTTCACTTATATGTAATTAAAATATAAAAAAAATTAAGTTAACTTTCTTACCGAACGGCCTTTTTGAAGCCCAGCTTCCAAAACAATCGTTTTTGATGGCCAAGCCTCCCCAGACAGCCTCTTTAGCATAAGATTTGCGGCAGAGCGCGAAATCTCTTCCATTGGCTGTATAACCATAGTCAGCTTAGGCTTTATAACTCTAGCAAGCTCCATGTTATCAAAACCAATAACCGATATATCATCAGCGATCCTTATGCCAAACTCGTTCATAGCGATAATCGCGCCAAGCGTTATTTCATAATTAACAAAAAATATAGCTGTCGGCGGATTTGGGATATTAATCAGCTTTTTCAAGCCGTTAAAACCTCCGGTAATCGTCATTGGTTCTATACAAACGAGGTCTTCATCATATTCAATACCGGCTTCCGAAAGAGCTTCTTTATATCCCGTCATCCTTTCCTTCATAGTGTAAATCTTATCCGAAACGCAGATTATCCCTATTCTTTTATGGCCGTTTTTTATTATCTCGTTAACAGCGGTTTTTGAAGCGGCTTTGTTATTAATAATGACTGCATCCGTTTCAAAATCTGTCGCAAGCCTGTCAATAAGAACAACAGGAATGTTTTCCCGCCTAGCTTGATTAAGGTGAGTCCCATTTTTGTCATAAGGAATCGTAATAATACCATCGACCTTTTTGCTTATCAAAAAATCTATCGCCTGGCGTTCACTGCCTTTATCCAACCGGCTATCACAAACAATAACGCCATAGTTGTTCTGGCGCAAAACATCCTCAACGTTTGCAATTATGGAAGTATTAAACGTTGAATTAAGCTCCGGAATAAGCACTCCAACGGTGTTGGATTTATTAGTTTTGAGACTTCTGGCAAACTGGTTCACCTTAAAATCAAGCTCTTTAACAGCGGAATCGATAAGCTTCTTGTTCTCATCAAGAACGTTCCCACCGTTAATATACTTTGATATTGTTGATAATGAAAGGTTTGTCATACGTTGTATGTCTTTTATAGTAGCCTTCAATATAAATCAGTCCTTATATTTACGCTTTTCCAAAAGAACCTGAAACTGAGATCTTTTTCTTAACCAGTTCCATAACCTTCTGTCTTGCATTCTTGCTATATATTTTAACATCGACTATAGCCTTGTCATTCTCCAACGTCTCCCTGACCGCATTTGTGTAAGCGGCGCGCAATTCCGTTGCAAAATTGACCTTACAAATACCACGCTTAATGCATTCAATGATTACGTCGTCAGAAAGCCCCGTCGCACCATGCAAAACAATAGGAATAGAAACAAGGCCGCTTATTTCGGACAGCCTGTCTAAATCCAAAACCGGTTTGACAGCATAAAATCCATGAGCCGTTCCAATACCAACGGCTAATGAATCAACCCCGGTTCTCTCCACAAATTCAACAGCATCTTTTGGATTTGTGTAAGCGCCTTCCCCGGCCTCTAAATCGTCTTCCTTGCCACCGACCTGCCCCAACTCACCCTCAACAGGGACAGCGACATTTTTCGCAAGCTCAACAACCTTTTTTGTTATTGCAATATTATCTTCAAAAGCGGCATGGCTGCCATCAATCATAACCGATGTATACCCTGCTCTGATAGCGCGGCACACAAGCTCAAAGCTATCTCCATGATCAAGATGGAGCGCAACCGGAACGGTAGCATTTTTCGCTGCCGTAGAAACAGCTGCAAAGAAATACTCAACATCTGTATATCGGACTGTTGATGGAGTTGTCTGAACAATAACAGGAGCAGACATTTCCTCCGCACCCCTAACAATCGCCTGAACCATCTCTAAATTTTCAGCATTAAATGCACAAACCGCATAATTTCCTTTCTGTGCTTTTAAAAGCATATCCTTTGTATCAATAAGCGGCATTTTACAAGACCTCCTTTATAGAGCGAAACGTTTCACTCTTTGAAGATAATTTTAGCATATATCAATTTATAAGTCAATTTAAAATAATAAAAATCTTGCTTTTAAATCGCCAAAAATCTACATGCAGTATCACCATATATTTCGTCAAATTTAAAAATTATCTTAAATATATCACAAAACTTTTGGACGATCAAGATTGATTGTTGTAAATAAACACGAACAACAACACCCCTATAGATTAACGCAATTATCAAACAAATCAATTCTAAAATACAATTAAATTCCCTAGTTTCATTTGCGGGCAAACCAATATTTTTTGTAGTATTTTTATTTGATTGTGATATACTAAGTTATACAAAAAACTATAAAGGGGATTTCTTTATGACAGATTATTTAAATGAATATCAGGAAATAGTAAATAGAAATAAGAACCTATTCAGCCAATGTGCTGAAGTTGGTGATGCTTTTAAAAATCTACACAAAAAGGCTTGTGCATCAAAAACATTAGACGCTAAGCAAAAAGAGCTTATTGCCCTTGGCATAGCTATCGCTATACGCTGTGAAGGCTGTATAATATCCCATGTTTCGGCCTGCGTTAGAGAAGGGGCGACGCTTGATGAAATTTCGGATACAATTGAAATAGCTATTATGATGGGCGGTGGCCCGTCAGTTATGTATGCAGGAAAGGCATTTGAATGCGCTCAGCAGTTTTTAAATAAATAAGATTAGGACTTGGCGATATAAAACTTTGGGGAGGCTTTAAAAAAGCTTCCCCAAAATTGTTTTAAGAGCCATATTAAAAGCTCAGCCTTATTTTTTGTTTTTCTTATCCATTTCGTATTCTTTTTTAAGCTCTTCTTCTACGACATCAAGCGCGCCCTGGGGTAGCACGTTGCAAAGTTCGCCGTAATTATGCATCGTTTCCTTTTCCATAGGAAACCAGCGAACAGCCCCTGTGCAGTCTGTTGACGAAACCACGTTGTTTTCCTCAACGCTATTGGGGTCTGGATATTCATTTTTTTGTTTGCTAGTATTATTTTTCATTTTTATCCACTCTCCTTAAAAGAAGCTATCATCATTATCGTTTACCAAACTATTATTTGAATTTTGATGTATAATTATCCGTAGAAAACACAATACAATGTATAAATTTATCAAAATCGGTTGAATGATTTATATAAGTATATTATAATACGAGATATTGCTGTAATAATTTAATGGAGTGTTATAATGAAAAGAAAAGATGTTGTAAGCGTTTCGCAAGAGGAATTGGACGTTCAAAAAGAATTTATAGATAAAATACAAGAATTAAATAACATATATTTTGAAACGGCGCAAAGGCGCAAAACTTTTTATATATCAACCTTTGGATGCCAAATGAACGTTCACGATTCTGAAAAGCTTTCGGGAATGCTTCATGAAATGGGCTATGTTCCGGGCCAAGATGAAAACACAGCCGATGTTATCGTATATAATACTTGCTGCGTCCGCGAAAATGCTGAGAATAAAGTCTATGGCAATGTCGGGCATTTAAAGCATGTTAAACAGAAAAATCCGGATTTAAAAATCGTGCTTTGCGGCTGCATGATGCAGCAAAAAACAGTGCTTGACAAAATCAAGCAGGCATACAACCATGTGGATGTTATTTTTGGAACATTCAACTTGCACCGTCTTCCCCAGCTTTTATATACAAACATGGAAACGGGCGGCATGATTATAGATGTTTGGGAGCACCACAAGGATATAGCCGACGATCTGCCCGTAAAGCGGGAATACAGCTTTAAAGCCGGAGTCAATATTATGTATGGCTGCAACAACTTTTGCACATATTGTATCGTTCCATACGTCCGCGGAAGAGAAAGAAGCCGTGAGCCGGAAGATATTTTAAGAGAGATCAAAACCTTGGCTGATGACGGTGTTGTAGAAGTCATGCTTTTAGGCCAAAACGTAAATTCCTATGGTTTGGGATTGGAAAATGAGATTACGTTTGCTCAGCTTCTTCAAAAGATAGCAGAAATAGACGGTATAGAACGCATAAGGTTTATGACGTCCCACCCTAAGGATTTATCCGATGAACTCATACACGTCATACGGGACAATAAAAAGATATGCAATTTTGTCCATCTTCCGTTTCAAGCAGGAAGCACAAATGTATTAAAACGAATGAATAGAAAATATACAAAAGAAGGATATTTGGATTTAATAGCAAAAATAAAAAAGGAAATACCCGATATCGGCCTGACAACGGATATTATCGTAGGCTTCCCCGGCGAAACAGACGAGGATTTTGAGGATACTCTTGATATAGTAAGGAATGTCCGCTTTAATGGAGCGTTTACTTTTATTTATTCAAAGAGGACAGGCACTCCTGCTGCCTCCATGGAAGAACAAGTCCCTGAGGATATTGTCAAAGCGCGGTTCGATAAGCTTTTGTCATTGTTAAATCCGCTTATTCTTGAAAAAAGCCGAGAACATATAGGCAATGTTTATGAGGTGCTTGCTGAGGATGTTAGCCCAACAAATGAGAATTGTTTGACCGGAAGGACGGATGATTATTCCCTCGTCCATTTCCCCGCCGGAAAGGAGCTAATCGGCAAGATAGTTCGCGTAAAGATAGTTGATTGTAAGACGTTTTATTTAATTGGCGAGCTGGAATAGGCCAAAAAAGGAGCTTAAAAGATATGTCTATATATTTTGATAAAGCACGAGAATTTGGAAAGTTATTGTTAGAATCAGACCAAGGACAGCGTGTTACTGCGGCAAGGGAAGCATTTGATAATAATCAAGAAGCCGTCCGTACGTTTGAGGATTTCAAGGCTTATCAGGAAAACATAAGAGAAAGCGTAAAGATGGGCGTAATGAATCAAGACGAATACACAAAAGCATCGCAAAATCTTCTGGAAAAGTCCGATTATTTGAAAAAACAACCCGTAATAAACGAGCTTTTGGACAGCGAGGCTGAGTTTTTGGCGTTTGTTAATCAAGCCCTTGGTATTATAAAAGCTACAATAACCGGGGATTTGCCAGAGAACGGCTGTGGTGGAGAATGCGGCGGATGCGCTGGTTGCAAGGCATAATTTTTTTACTGAACGGAGATATGTTATGGCTGGATATTCCCCAATGATGGAGCAATACTTTTCTATAAAAAACGAATATAAATATTGTCTTGTGTTTTTCAGGCTGGGAGATTTTTATGAACTATTTTTTGACGATGCTCTTATCGCCTCAAAGGAGCTTGATATCGTTCTGACGGGCCGTGATTGTGGTCAGGAAGATCGAGCGCCTATGTGCGGCGTTCCGTTTCATGCGGCTGAAGGATATATAGCAAGGCTTGTGGAAAAAGGCTACAAAGTCGCCATTTGTGAACAAGTCGAAGACCCTAAGGCAACAAAAAAGATTGTAAAAAGAGAAGTCGTCCGGGTTATAACTCCGGGAACAATTATAGATAGTAACTTCCTCGATTCCCAAAAAAACAACTATGTCATGTCTATTTATGAGGATAAGGATGGTTTTGGCCTATCCTTTGCGGATGTCTCGACTGGGGATTTTTTCTGCACCGAAATAAACAAGGACGATGAAATAAAAATAACGGATGAGATAGCAAAATACTCCCCTGTCGAGATTATTGCAAATATAAACTTTGATGGCAAGGCTATTATAGAAAAGATGTTTCGCCTTAAAGTGAATATTTATGAGGCATGGGCATATTCTTTTGAAACAGCGCGAAAAAAACTTCTCTCTCATTTTGATGTCCTGACGCTTAATGGTTTTGGCCTTGAGGATAACAAACGTTGTATTTGCGCCTCGGGCGCTTTGCTTGAATATTTGTATGAGACGCAAAAAACGTCTCTTTCCCATATAACAAGCATTAAGAAGCATGTTAAAAACGAATTTATGGTCATCGATTCTTCCTCCAGAAGAAATCTGGAATTGACTGAAACTATCCGTGATAAATCAAAAAAAGGAACACTCCTCTGGGTTCTGGATAAAACAAGAACGCCTATGGGTGCCAGGATGCTTCGAAAATGGATAGAACAACCCCTTATGAATACAGAGGAAATCAACAAACGGCTGGACAGCGTTGAGGAATTTTCGTCGGATTTACTTTTAACTGAGGAAATAAAAGAGCTTCTAAACACAGTTCACGATATTGAGAGAATAATTGGGCGTATAGTGTATGCTTCTGCAAACGCCAGAGATTTTGTGGCGCTAAAGAAATCCATACAGTATTTGCCGGACTTAAAAAACATCATAGGAGCTTGCAAGGCACAACTTAACATTGATTTATATAATGATCTGGATGTGCTGACTGACGTTTATTCTATTATTGACAATGCTTTTATTGAAGAGCCGCCAGCAGGCATACGTGAAGGCGGATTTATTAAAGATGGATATAACCAAGAACTTGATTCCTTTAGAGAAGCCAAAAACAAGGGAACATCATGGCTTTTAGAAATGGAAAACAGGGAAAAAGAACAAACAGGCATTAAAACGCTAAAAATCCGATATAACAAAGTTTTTGGCTATTACATAGAAATTAGCAATTCATATAAGAATATCGTTCCCGACAGATACATAAGGCGGCAAACACTCTCAAACTGCGAAAGATATACGACAGAAGGGCTTAAACAGATTGAAGACGCAATACTAGGAGCAGACGAAAAAATAACAGCTCTAGAATATGATATTTTCATGGAAATGCGTTCAAAAGTCGGCGACGAAACGGCAAGAGTTCAAACTTGCGCAAGGGTTGTTTCTGTTTTGGATTGTTGCATTTCCCTTGCAGATGTTGCCGTAAGAAACGCTTATGTTAAGCCTGTGATCAATAACAACGGATGCATAAATATTATAAACGGCCGTCATCCCGTGGTGGAGCAAATGACGGAAAACACTTTTATCCCGAATGATACATTTTTGGATAATGATGATAACAGGCTCGCTATCATAACGGGCCCAAATATGGCGGGAAAATCAACATATATGCGCCAAACAGCATTAATCGTTTTAATGGCTCAAATTGGCAGCTTTGTTCCGGCGGAAAGCGCAGTTATCGGAGCTGTGGACAGGATTTTTACGCGTGTCGGCGCATCTGACGATCTTGCTACAGGGCAAAGCACGTTTATGGTTGAAATGACAGAAGTCGCAAACATATTGCATAACGCAACGAAAAACAGCCTGCTTATCCTAGATGAAATCGGTCGCGGAACAAGTACGTTTGACGGGCTTAGCATAGCTTGGTCTGTCCTTGAATATATCGCCGATAAAAACCGTATTGGCGCGAAAACCCTTTTTGCAACACATTATCATGAGCTTACAGAGCTTGAAGGAAAGGTACAGGGGGTTAATAACTATTGCATAACCGTTAAAGAGGATGGCGATGACGTTATATTCTTGCGCCGAATCGTTCGCGGAGGGGCTGACAATAGCTATGGCATACAGGTGGCAAGGCTGGCCGGTGTTCCGGACAACGTAATATCCCGCGCAAAAGAAATTTTAAAGGCGCTTAATGATTCCGATGTTACAAAAACGTCCGAGCGTATTGCAGGAGAAGCCATGTTTGACGGCGAAATCAACTATAAACTGCCGAAAACCAACGCCTCTGTAACAAATCATAAAATAATTATAAATGAGCTTGAGGAAATAGACATTAACAGATTAACCCCAAGAGAAGCATTAAAAAAGCTATATGAGTTGAAAACAAAAATAGAAAAGCAAAGTTAGTTTTAGTATAGGTGAATATATGCCGAGAATAAATGTTTTGGATTATAATATAATAAACAAGATAGCTGCGGGCGAAGTTGTTGAAAGGCCTAGCTCGGTTGTTAAAGAGCTAATGGAAAACTCTATAGACGCCGGAGCGACAGGCATAACCGTTGAAATAAAAGACGGCGGGATATCATTAATAAAAATAACAGACAACGGCTGCGGCATACCAAAGGCCGAAGTCTCTTCCGCCTTTTTAAGCCATGCAACAAGCAAGCTAACCGAGATCGAGGATTTGGAAACACTTATGACGCTTGGTTTTCGCGGGGAAGCGCTTTCCAGCATTGCATCCGTTTCGCAGGTTGAAATGCTGACGAAAACGAAGGACGCCGATGCCGGAACTAGGATTGAGATTCATGGCGGTGAAACGGTTTCTATTCAGGATGCAGGCTGTGCAAATGGAACTGTGATTACTGTCCGAAATCTTTTTTACAATACACCTGCCCGGCGGAAGTTTTTAAAAAAGCCCGCTGTTGAAGCAGGTTATATATCCGATATAATAACGCGCCTTGCGCTGGGTAATCCCAGCGTTGCATTCAAATATATAAACAATGGCACGATACTTATTCAGACAAATGGCAAAAATGATTTAAAATCCGTTATACTAAGCATTTATGGCAAAGATGTTGCTCAGAAACTGATATCGGTTGATTATAAGGGCGCTAATGATTATCGCTTAACAGGCTTTATCGGCAAGCCGGAATCTTCTCGATCAAATAGATCTTATGAGAGCTTTTTTATAAACAGTCGTTTTACAAAAAGCCAGCTTATGGCTTCTGCCGTTGAGGAATGTTATAGACCGAGGATAATGTCTGGCCGATTCCCATTTTTTGTGCTTAACCTAAACGCTCCCGCTGCCGGGATAGACATAAACGTCCATCCGACAAAGCTGGAAGTGCGCTTTTCTAATGATGAGCAGATTTATGATTTTATAGAAAAAGCCGTGAAAAAAGCTTTTGAAAGCGAGGTTCTTATCCCCAAAGCTAATTTGACGGATAAGCCCTCCCTGGAAACATTCCAGAATGTTTTTCACAACATTCCGTACGAATTATACGAAAATGATAAAAAACCTTTGGCAATTCACGGCAAAATGAGTTATAATGGAAATATACCGATAGCAACAGATTTAGCGCCATTGGATAATATTTTAGACAATGCCGTTTCTGAGCAATCAACGGCATATAAGACAACCCCAGAGCAATCGCCTGAAACAAATGCTGATAGAAGCGTTTGTTTGCCAATGGAAGAATCAAAACCTTTTTTTAGCAATTATAAAATCATTGGCCAACTGTTTAACACATATTGGATTGTAGAGCAAGAAGGTTCTATGTATCTTATAGACCAACATGCGGCTCATGAAAAGGTTTTGTATGACGAATTTGTCACGAGATTTAAATCTGAGGGCATTGTCTCCCAGAGCCTTGTTTCTCCCATGGCCGTAAAGCTTAATGAGAGCGAATACGAAGCAGTTCGAGCCAATATTGATTTATTAAATTCATTTGGCTTTGAGCTTGACGATTTTGGCTCCAATACATACGCTATCAGAAGCGTTCCTAATATTTTTAATTCGCCTTCAGAAGCCGGATTTTTTATGGATATCGTTGATAAGCTTGCCAGCATGAGCACGGCAGTCAAAAACATTTATGATGCAAAGCTTGATGCTATCGCGATGATATCCTGCAAAGCGGCTGTCAAAGGCAACAATAGGCTAAGCTATGCAGAGGCAAAGGAACTAATAGCAAAGATATTAAAGCTTGAAAATCCATTTAACTGCCCTCATGGCCGCCCCACTATAATTGAAATAACAAAATACGAGATTGAGAAGATGTTTAAAAGGATTGTCTAATGGAAAAGATACGTTTGTTCGTTATTGCCGGGCCGACAGCCTGCGGAAAGACCGATGTTTCTATACAGCTTGCAAAGATGATTGATGGCGAGATTATTTCTGCCGATTCAATGCAGGTGTATAAGTATATGAATATCGGAACAGCAAAGGCTACGGCCGAAGAAATGCAGGGCATAAAGCATTATTTAATTGATGAATTATATCCTGACGAAGAATACTCTGTTGCTGTTTTTCAAAAGTTTGCAAAGGAATGCATAAGCGAAATAACCCAAAAAGGAAAAACGCCAATTTTGGCGGGGGGAACGGGGTTTTATATCAATGCGCTGTTGCATGACAATGATTTTACTGAAACCAAAAAAGATGAAACATACAGGCAACATCTGTTTGACCTGGCTCTCACCCATGGAAATGAATACGTTCACAATATGTTAGGAGCTATTGATCCAAAAGCAGCGGAATCAATACATTGCAATAACATAAAAAGAACTGTTCGCGCGTTGGAATTTTTTCAGCAAACAGGGCAAATGATTTCGCTCCATAACGAGACCGAAAAAGACAGGGATATTAAGTATGATGCAAAAATAGCCATACTTAATATGGACAGAAGCATTCTATATCAGCGCATAAATACAAGGGTTGATAAAATGATTGCAAAAGGTCTTGTCCAAGAGGTTGAAGAGCTTTTAGAAATGGGTTATAGCCCTGAGCTTGTTTCTATGCAGGGTCTCGGCTATAAAGAAATAGTTAAATATTTAAATGGCGAATCATCCTTGGATCAAGCGATTTATGATATAAAAATCGGAACAAGGCATTTCGCAAAAAGGCAACTAACATGGTTCAAAAGGCAAATAATAGGAAAATGGTTTGATGTGTTGAGCTTTGAAAGCGCTTATGATTTAGCAAAAAGCATCGCAACCAGCTTTTCCTAATAACTAATAATGAAGAGGGGTAATACTATGAATAAGGCTGTAAATTTGCAGGACATTTTACTTAATCAAGCAAGAAAGGATAATGTTCCCGTAACGGTTTTTTTGACAAGCGGGTTCCAAATGAAGGGTACTATAAAAGGCTTTGACAGTTATGTTATAATGCTGGACTCTGATGGAAAACAGCAGATGATATATAAACACGCCGTTTCTACAGTTGCCCCATTTAAAAACATCAAGCTTAACTTTTCAGGGGAAGAAGAATGGGATTAATAACGGATGAAATTAAAATCCGTGAGGATTTTATCATTAAAAATTTTGGCTTAAAAAAAGAAACAATTGATTTTTGCAATAGTGTAGAAAAAAAGATTTCCGGGCAATTCGCCCGGATTGACAGTGTTGCGGAGCATAATCAGAACAAGGTTTTATTTGCTATGCAAAAAAACAAGCTGAGCGATGCTCACTTTGCCGCAACAACAGGTTATGGTTATAACGATTTGGGAAGGGACACTCTGGAAAGTATATACGCCGATGTTTTTAATACTGAGGCTGCTCTCGTCCGCCCACAAATAATATCAGGAACTCATGCGCTTACTGTTGCCCTTTTCGGCAACCTGCGTCATGGAGACGAACTCTTATCGCCTTGTGGCTTGCCTTATGACACGCTGCAAGGCGTTATTGGCATACGCAAAACAAAAGGATCTTTAGTTGAGCACGGGATTGTATATAAACAGGTCGATCTAAAAGACGGCGGCTTTGATTATGGCAAGATTGAAGAAGCGATAACAAAAAAGACAAAGCTTGTTACAATACAACGATCAAAAGGATATTCATGGCGAAAATCATTTACCGTTTCCGAAATTAAAGAACTGATTGATTTTATAAAAGGAATAAGAAAAGATATAATTTGTATGGTCGATAATTGCTATGGAGAATTTGTAGATTATTTTGAACCTAGCGACGTCGGAGCTGATCTTGTCGTAGGCTCGCTTATTAAAAACCCCGGCGGCGGGCTTGCTCCTGTCGGAGGATATATCGCCGGGAAAGAGGAATGTGTTGAGAATGCAGCAATTCGGCTTACGTCCCCCGGGCTTGGAAAAGAAGTCGGCCCAACGCTCGGCGTTTTGCCTTCACTTTTGCAGGGACTATTTCTTTCACCTCAGGTTGTTTCCGGAAGTTTAAAAGGCGCTGTGTTTGCTTCCGCTGCTTTTGATGAGCTTGGTTTTGAAATAAATCCAAAGCCGCTTGATGCCCGGTCAGACATTGTTCAAGCTGCCAAACTAAAATCCAAACAGCAGCTCATAGCATTTTGCAAAGGCATACAAAAAGGCGCGCCTGTAGACAGCTTTGTCGCCCCTGAGCCTTGGGAAATGCCTGGGTATGATTGCCCTGTTATTATGGCGACAGGAGCGTTTGTTCAGGGTTCGTCTATTGAGCTTAGTGCTGATGCGCCGGTAAAACCGCCCTTTATGGTTTTCGTTCAGGGCGGGTTGACTTATCATCATGCTAAGACAGGGCTTATGATTGCTTTTAATGACCTTATAAATGAGCTTTAATAATCAGGTGGATTTACCGACGAGCCATATATTATGCGTTTTTAACAATTTCAACGATTTCTAAAGGATAGCTCACAATATGCTTTGCGCCGTTTGTAAGAAGCTCATCCCTTGTGCGGAAGCCCCATGCAACACCTATAGGTAGTAGTTTTGCATTTACAGCCGTCATCATATCAACGTCAGAATCGCCGATGAAAGCGCAGTTTTCCGGCTTTTGACCCAACTGAGATATAATTTCGTTTGTTAGCTTAGTATCCGGTTTTGTAGGGTATCCGGGTTTGTTTCCGGTTATTATATCAAAAATTTCCGGATTAAAATACGTAGCGACTATTTTTTGGGTTTGATCGTCCGGCTTGTTTGATATAACGGCAAGCTTATAACCCTTTTGCTTTAACTCTTGCAGCAATTCAAGTATGCCGTCAAACGGCCTTGTCTTGTTGCATTTTTTTATATAAAAGTCATCCTGCAAAACCCGCATCTTTTCTTGCTCTTCTATATCAAGCGATTTTTCCTCCGGAAGTATTTTCTCCATAAGTTTCATAATACCATCGCCGATAAAATATTTATATTCTTCTGTCTCATGGGTAGGATAGCCTAAAGCCTCCAGAGCCATATTGCAGGAATCAGCAATATCCTCGATTGTGTTCAACAAAGTTCCATCCAGATCAAAAATTAATGCTTTAATCATTAAATGTTCACGTCCTAGCGTTTTTAATTTATTTTATTAATACCAAAGCGTATTATACATTATTTCAACACAGCTTTCAAGTGTGTCCGGTTTCGCATTGCCGTATTGACTTTTTTATATTATGTATATAAAATAGTTGCTAGGCGTAAAAGTATAGTATAAGCCAAAATAGAGATTGTCTTTATTGAATAAGATTTTTTACACTTGGCAACATAATAATATCGTAGTATAATTCGCTATGGCTATAAAATGCTGCAATCTAAAAAACATGAACGCTAAAGCTTTTAAAGGAGTATCAATCAAAAATGGGAATCAAACATATAAAACCCACAAATATAATTATTTGGGGATATATTGCTGTTATTTTGGTAGGGGCATTATGCCTTATGCTGCCTATCGCGACGAGAAACAACACTGTCACTCCGTTTCTTAACGCGCTATTTACTTCAACATCAGCAACATGTGTTACGGGTCTTGTTATTTATGACACTTATACATACTGGTCGCCGTTCGGCCAGTTTATCATTTTAGCACTTATACAAATCGGTGGCCTTGGGTTTATGACAATAGCCATATCAATAATGGGTTTTACAAAGCACAAAATCGGCCTTAGCGAACGCTATACGATGCAAGAGTCTATTGCTGCGCCGCATATCGGCGGCATTGTTCGTCTTGGTCGCTTTATTCTTATTATTGCGCTGCTTTTAGAAGTGCTTGGGGCGATATTCCTTGCTCTTCGTTTCTGCCCGATGTACGGATGGGTCAAGGGCTTATATTATTCGTTTTTTCATTCGGTTTCGGCATTTTGCAACGCCGGGTTTGACCTTATGGGAACAGAAGCTCCGTTTTCTTCGTTTACAAGTGTGTCCGGCGATATTTTAATAAATACAGTTGTGATTCTTTTGATTGTCCTTGGCGGACTTGGTTTTGCTGTTTGGGAAGATGTTTGGCATCATAAGCTGGATTTTAAAAGATACAGAGTTCATACAAAGATTGTTCTTGTGGCAACCGCCTTGCTTATTACAGTTGGTGCCGTTTTCTTGTTCGTATTCGAGCAAGACGGTCAGATTTTTGCAGGGAAAAGCCTTGGAGAGCAAATTGTAATTTCCATTTTCCATTCAATAACGCCAAGAACAGCAGGGTTTAATACGGTTAATATTTCGGAATTAAAAGATACGAGTATTTTGTTGACGATCATACTTATGTTTATCGGCGGTTCACCCGGTTCTACAGCCGGCGGTATCAAAACAACGACGTTTATGATGCTTGTTTTATCAGTTTTTTCTGTCATAAAAAAGCGAAAAACAGTCGAATGCTTTAAAAGAAGAGTAGAAGATAAAATACTTAAAAATGCTATAGCTATATTCAGTATTTATATCCTGCTTATTATGGTTGCATCGTTTTTTATAGCGCATATGGATCATATATCAGTAAAAGCTGCGCTATTTGAAGTTACATCAGCTATAGGAACTGTAGGTCTTTCATTTGGCATAACCTCAAGCCTTGGGCCGGCATCTCATTGCGCATTAATGCTGCTTATGTATTTCGGGCGCGTTGGTTGTCTTACAGTTTTATATAATTTCTCGAAGAGATTTATTGAAAACGCAAACATATATCCGGAAGAGAAGGTTGTTGTCGGATAAACTTAATTTTATAACAATTACGGGGGTAATTAACGTGAAATCCATTTTATTAATAGGCCTTGGAAGGTTTGGCAGACATATGGCGGAAACTTTTAGCGAGCTTAAAAACGAGGTTCTAGCGGTAGACATCGTGGAGCAGCGTGTTAACGAAGTCTTGCCTTATGTTACAAACGCGCAAATAGGCGATAGCACAGACGAACAGTTTATAGCGTCCTTAGGCGTTCGCAATTTTGATCTATGTGTAGTCGCTATTGGCGATAACTTCCAAAGTTCTCTTGAAACAACAGCTCTGTTAAAAGACTATAATGCAAAGTATGTTTTGGCCAGAGCAAGCCGCGATGTTCATGCAAAGTTTTTGCTGCATAACGGAGCAGACGAGATAGTATACGCTGAAAAAGAAATGGCGCATCGTGTCGCTCTAAAGCATAGCATGGATCATATATTTGATTATATCGAGCTGACTGATGATTATTCGATTTGTGAGATTTCCGTCCCCCCATCATGGGTTGGCAAGTCTATAATACAAAAAGGCGTTCGCTCAAAATACCATGTCAGTATTCTGGCGACAAAACACGGTGAAGAAATAATGCCACTTCCAAAAACAGATTATATCTTTACGGGAAATGAGACGCTAATTATTATGGGGCATAACAACGACGTAAGAAAACTTATATAATGCTAGACTAATATTAAGAAGAGAAGGTATTATTAATGAAGCATGGATTGAGACTGTTAATTGTCATATTTTTAACAGCAAATGTTGTTGCCTGCGGTAGCTCAAAAATCAATACTCCAATTTCTCCAGAGACGCCAACAGAAACTCCATTAGCGCTAACAGAAGCCTCAGAACCCATTTTACCCCCTGTACAACCGATTAGCACTGCTACTCCAAGCCCACAAAGTAACTTCGTTGGAGAATGGCACAGAACAAATACTGTTATGGCATTTTCCGGTACAATTACTATAGAGAATCAGACAGATGAGTCGTTTGATTTTTCTTTCTTTGGATTATACGGTGCTAACTCTGGAACAATTAATGGAACAGCAATCATTAAAGAAGAAAATAGGGCAGAATTTAAATGCGTTTCTGAAAATAATGAAACAACTGCACAAGTAGAATTTGTGCTCGAAAAAGATAGTTTACAAGTAAATCTTATAGACGGAAACGAGTTTGCGCTCGGCTTTGGGCATAATGTATCAATTGATGGGGAATATACAAAATCCGAACCAATATATTTAGATGCAAATATCATAAATGAAATTCTTCCTAATGATGAAATAAAGGAAAAAATGCGTATACTTCTTGGTGAAGATGTTTACGAGCAAATGCTTTTTGTAATTGAACATGGCGTTCGTTATCAAGTAGATGGTCTAACCTACAGCGGCTTTGTAAGCGGAGCAGGGCAAGGTGTCGATTTGCTTATTAAAGATAATGCCATTTATTGTTTGGGCTATGGTCTGGATGCAGATGGCTTTATATATAAACTATATACAAACGATAATGATTATCAAGATAAATTGCCACCATTTATGCAAATAGACAGACCGGATTATAAGCTGCAATTTGTGTATAAACCTTAGGTTAAGATATATATGGCACATACTAAGAATATAGCGGACAAACGCCTAAATAACAATAGCCCACCACAGAACAACTTAGTTCCGTGGTTTTTTAATTGCAATAAAAAAGACGTTGCTAAGACAAGCAACACCTTATAATCAAAAAAACAAACTTAAAAAACTATTATTCAGATGGGATAATAGCCCACAAAGCGATATATATAAGCAGCATAAACAACCCACTAGTAACAAAAAACAAGGCAACGAACGCAATTCTAACAAGCGTCGGGTCTACTCCGAAAAAGCTGCCTATCCCGCCGCACGTCCCCGATATAAATTTATTCGTTTTTGAAAGCCTAAGCTTTTTCTCCATAATAAGAACCCCCTAACACAATACCCATTATTAAATGGTTTCTATCAAAAATTCTTTTATAGAAATACAAACGATTTCATTATAACTTAGTCTGCATCCGCAGAAAAACATTTACCGGAAATTATTTCCCATAGTTCTTCCCTGCCCTGTTTTGTTTGGCTCGAAAACGGGATAACAATATCTCCAGATACCACGCCCAGCGTCTTTTTTATTATTGAAATATGTTTTTGGATTTGGCTTCTGTTTATTTTATCCGCCTTTGTTGCAACGATAATAATATCATGGCCATAATGCTTTAGCCAGTCATACATCAAACGGTCATTTTGCCCGGGTTCATGTCTTATATCTATCAATAATATAATCGCGCGCAGCTCATCCCTTTTTAAGAGATACGACTCTATCATCTTGCCCCATTTTTCTGACTCACTTCTTGATATCTTTGCATAACCATAACCTGGCAAATCAACAAAATACAGCTTGCCCTCAACGTTATAAAAATTAATCGTGCGGGTTTTTCCTGGGTTTTGGCTTGTCCTTGCCAGAGCTTTTCGATTTATCATACAGTTTATGAGGGATGATTTCCCAACGTTGGATTTGCCAGCAAAAGCAACCTCACAAAGCTGGTCGATTGGATATTGATCTTTTTTAACAGCAACTGCCGCAAGCGATACATTATTCACATTCATAGCTTGTCCTTTACTCCGTTCAAAATGATAGGTTTATTTTTTACCCGAACTTTTTAATTTACAATTTATGCCGCCAAAAGCAGCATGTTCGACTTTGTCGAATTCACGTTATATTATATATTATATGTCACTTTTTGTCAAAGAATGTATATATAGGCTAAGATCAGTTGATCTTAGCCCCATTTCAAGCGATATTCGATTATGTAATTGCTTTAAACTTTAGTTTTGCCCTCTGTGGGGCTTCAACATCTAATATCTCTTGTTTTTTATACTTCAGAGCCGATTGCAGATGCATAATATCCCGCTTTAAACGTCGCAAGCCATCCGGCTCTAATGATGCCGCATGATCCGTGCCTTTCCATGTTCTGTCCAGCGTGAAGTGCCTTTCCACAAACCTAGCGCCAAGCGTTACCGCAGCAATATCAAGGCTTATTCCCTTATGATGGCCGGAAAAACCTATCGATTTAACCCTCTTGCCATAAACCTTTCTTAGCCTCTCGATTTCCAATAAGCAAACATCCTCTGTGGTAACAGGATATCCGGATGTGCAGGCATAAATAACAGCATCATTGTTGCGGCGTTTCTCCGTCAAAAACGTTATGATCTCATTCTCCTCCTTCCGGGTTGTCATGCCCATGGATATATGTATTTCACCAGGAAAGTTATCGCATATCCATCCGAGCATTTCAAAATTTATGTTGCAGGCGGATGGAATCTTTATCAGTTTTGGTTTCAAAGAAGCAATCTCTTTAGCAGACGTTAAATCCCAAACAGAAGAACTATATATAACTCCCAGCCTTTCACACCATTTCTTTAGACTTTTATGGCAGCCTATGTCCAGCTCTAAATACTCCCTATGCTCACCATATGTATCGCCATAGGCATGGTTTATATTAGGGTGCGGAGCATCGTATTGCTGCTTTGAGAGCAGTTCCTTATTATTACGCTTTTGAAACTTTACTATATCAACCTTACTAAATATCGCCGCTATCTCCACCATTTCTTTTGCAACGTTTATATCGCCCTTATGGTTGCAGCCTATTTCAGCTATAACCTTTGCGTCTGTCATGCAAAATTTACCCCCTCATATGCTTGCTTGTTTTTACAATAGGTAACGGTGCAAATTCAATATTTTTGCGTAAAAGTTAGCGAGCGGCGGGACTTGCGTTCCCGACCACCAATTTTGGCGTGTTTTTCGCCAGAATGGAATGAGGAAACGTGTTTTGTCCCGCAACTTTTGAGCAAAAATTACGTTTTGCATCGTTGCCAATATACATTTTATGCCGGTATGAGATGTTATATTTATAAGGCTTAATTTTGCTTGCAAAAATTGGCTATATTATTTATAATGTAAAAAACAACGCAGCCGTTTTATTACGGTAGCTTTAAAGGAGGGTGTAAATTGAATATATTCAAGAAAGAGAATTTAACAAAAACCATTGCCGTGTTGGGAATGCTTATTGCAATAACGTTTATTATGGTGTATACGTTTTTGGGCACTATACCTTTAGGAACTGTAGAAGCAACGATAGCTCATTTGCCGACTATTATAGGATCTATCATTTTGGGGCCATTGGCTGGAGCTATACTAGGCCTTGCTATGGGCATTATCTCTATGATATACGTTATAACCCAACCGACACAGCTGTTAAGCCCATTTATAGCAAACCCGCTCGTATCGGTTCTGCCGCGTATTTTTATCGGTATTGTGGCATATTTGTGCTACGCACTTGTTAAAAAACTGTCCGGCAATAAAGGTGAGGTTCCAGCAATAATCGTCGGCACGGCGATGGGAAGCGTTACTAACACCGTCGGCGTTTTGGCTATGCTTTATATATTATACGGTAACGATGTAATGAATGCTATGGCATCAGCAGGAATCATTTGGCAATCAGCTATGGTTGGCTTTGTCGGTATAGCTATGACAAACGGCGTCGCTGAGATGACTATTATTGCAATACTTGGAACAGCTATTATCCTTGCGCTAAAAAAAGCAAGGTTGCGTTAATAACCTTAACAGTTTTCCACAGAGTTATACACAATGTGCATAAGTTATGCACATTTTTTATTTATTCTCTTAATAACTCCCCCAGCCAACATACCTATTATAATGCCTGTAATTACGCCGGAAATGATAAGAATTGGAATATAATAGAAAAGTTTCGCATTCCAAACCACCAACGCAGCTATGCAAATTTGCCCAATATTGTGGAAAACTCCGCCAAAAATGCTTACCCCGATAATACCAAACGAACTACTTTTTTTTGCCGCATACATAGCACATAGACTTAAAGCCCCTCCGGCCAATCCATAAATAATGCCAGAAATACCCCCAAACAATACGCCCGAAACTATTATTCTCGTTATATTTACGACAAAAGCTGATTTCAGCGCATTTGAATACAAAATAATAATTATTATGGTGTTAGCAATACCAAGACGCACACCCGGAATAGGAACAGGCGATGGAAACATCCGCTCAATATATCCGAAAACAATCGCCAATGATGTAAAAACTGCTAAATATGCTAATTCATTAGTTTTTAACATAATATATCCCTTTCTACAGTTGTATTGTAGGGGCTATTTCTGGCCGCCAGCCATTTGAATCCTAACTATCTTACAACCCCATCAAATTCTTCGTCTTCCCCCGATAAAATTTCAACAACGACTTTATTTGGAAGGCAGACAAGCGTTTCGTTTGTATTTTTTATCGCTCCCTGCTTTATACATTCGCCTTTGGGGCATATCGCATAAATCATCTTTGCGCTTCCGCCTGATATTTCAATCTTGTTTGTTACAACACCACTCGCATTCTTTATTTCAATAATATTATCCGTATCCATCCGGTAAGTGCCAATAGTTCGCGCCTCAGACGATATAACAACTGCACCGTACTCCGTCCCGTCAGAAAACAACCCGGATAAATAAATAAATCCAAAAGCAATCACAAACAGAACTACTATTAAAAAAAAATCAGCCCTTTTAAGCATAATAACTCCCATTCCGTCGCAAGTATTTACAAAATAATACAACATAGTACAAACCCATATTACATAATATAATAAAAGCATTTACATAAAAAGTAAAGGCTCTATCTTAACTAACAGGCAGGTGGACAGCTATGTTTTCAAATTTATATGAATTTATGAAAAAGCTTTTTAAAGTATGTCGGGATAACGAATTACCCGCTTTAGCGAACGAGCTAACGTATAGGCTTTTGATAGCTTTTTTTCCGTTTATAATATTTTTAATGTCGCTTATCGGCTTCTTTAATATAAATTCAGTTTTTTTCATGCAGAAGATAAACGGCGCCGTACCAGATATGATTTATAAACTAATAAGTCTTTTTGTGACCGAGGTTGTTGAAGCAAAAAATGCAGGTTTACTTTCTTTAAGCTTAATAATAACACTTTATAGCGCATCATCAGGCTTTAATGCAATCATAAAAGGCATAAACAGAGCATACGGCATAAAAGAAAAGCGAAACTTTATTATTTCCCGGGCATTGAGTATCTTTCTTGCCCTTATATTCGCTCTCGCAATAATTCTATCAATTGCATTCCTCGTTTTCGGAAATGTTTTAATTTCTTTTATACTTCCATCAACCCCAGGTTCTGAGAGAAGCTTTATATACGGATTCTTGGGATATTTTGTGACGATGCTTATACTTCTTATTGCAATTATAATTATTTATCGTATGGCGATAGGAAAAAAGCCCCCGCTGCATAGCCTAATTCCGGGAGCTTTAACAACGCTTATTGTTTGGATTTTAGCGTCGAAGGTATTTAATATTTATATTAATAATTTTGCACGTTTTTCAAAAATATACGGCAGCCTTGCCAGCATTATTATCCTTATATATTGGATAAATATATTGTCCTTAGTCCTTCTTATCGGCGGGGCAATAAATGCCCTTTTGGATGGAGATCCAACAACACCTTAAATTAATAGATTAATTAATAAAAACAGTTGTCCCTTCTGGGACATTCATATAAAACCAGCGGGCATCATTTAATCGAAGGCGTATGCATCCCATGGACCTTCTGTCGCCGATAACGTTATCTATAATCGTGCGGGATTTATCCATCGCCACAGAATGGAACAAATAAGAGCCGTTAAAACGAACCCAATACATTGATCCGCTGCCCAATCTTTCTGAATAGAACCATTCCCCACGCTCTTTTATTTTAAAAAGCCCTCTGGTTGTTGGGGATTGGTTTCTGCCTGTGGAACAATCCATAGTCTTTTCCAGTTTCCAATCGCCTATTCCGCCTTTAAAAATATGTGTGACCTGACGGTATATGTCCGTCAGTACAAAATACTTTGTTTTGCTTTCAAAGCCCATTATGTTCATATAACCCTCTAGCTGATCCTTTGTCATCATTGTATCACAAGGGGTTTCGTCAGGCGGTATTTTAAGACAATCTCTCTTAACCCAAACGGATTCTTGCTTTCCCATTTCTCTAACCTTATACCATTCGGATGAACGATCCTGAATTATTTCAACAAGTGTTCCTTCATATATCATTCCTATTCTGCCGGAAGTTTCATCGTTGCTGTTATAGGTTGGGGTCGTTTTTATTATTTCTGCTATAACAGGGCTAGGCCGCATTAATGAAATGATTTTTTCCCTTTCGTCTTGAGAATATGATCTAAACCCGCATAGAAACAAGATGCACAAAAAAATGTATATTATTGGAATAACTCTGTTTTTCAAATCAACACACCTTCTTTAGGTAACACTGACATATATGTTACTTTAAATAATACAAACACAAAAATATTTTACGCATAATAAAAAAACTTATCCAGCCAAAATTAGACTTTAAAATGCATCAATCCCAATTGACATATATTACAAGTAATGATAAACTTATACTATGTATGAATATGCCTAATTGCTTAAAATTATAGTTTTTTTAATTTTTATTTATGCATATTTAATATTACTATTTTATTAATTTTTTTATTTTTAAAAATTTTTACAGTGCTTCAAGGCTGTAACAATTATACGGTTTCCACATCCTTTTGACTAGGGAATAAATGCTTTTTTGTGGAGTGGATGCTTTTTTATGCTATACAATACAAAAACCGAAAGGGGATGAGTAAGGGAATATTGGAGAAATGAGGAGAGACTTGCTTGTGAGAAAAAGATAAAGAATATTAAAACTAAAAAGGAGTGTTTTCATGCAAAATAACAAGAGATTCCCCAAATCGGCATTGTCATTTTTATTGGTGCTTACGCTTGTTTTGCAGTCGGTTTTGTTTCAGGCAACATTGTTTGCCGATGACACTATAACAAAAACAACCGAGCTACAAGTCGAATACACCACAAACCCTGTTGGCATTGACGTTACAAACCCAAGATTTAGCTGGAAACTAGAATCCAATGGCAACAGCATTATGCAAACAAGTTATAGAGTCGTTGTATCCTCCTCAGAAGCTCTTCTCGCATCCGGAGATTATGACATGTGGGACAGCGACGTTATTAAAACAAATGATTCTTTTGGAATTAAGTATGAAGGAAAACCTTTAGAAGCATCAACCCGCTACTTCTGGAAAGTCATAGCAGAAGTTAATAAAGGCTCGGTAGACAACTCTTCGGTTGGATACTGGGAAACCGGCCTTATGGGCAAAAAAATTGATGTTTGGGGCAATGCAAAATGGATAGTTGCTCCAACATCTACGGCCTTTGAAGATATTTCTACATATACAATCGAATATGATTTTAAGATCGTTAATGAGGCCGCTGGCTTTATTTTTGCTGCGTCTGATTTATCTAATATGCTTATGTGGCAGTTTAATACGTTTGATTATAGGCCTAATGCTTATTTCAGGCCGCATA
>CAYVCG010000013.1:34268-36209 GCA_964449985.1 uncultured Defluviitaleaceae bacterium | reverse complement strand
AATTCAAAATAAGGGGCTTTATTGCCACATCCGCATTCTTCGCCTTTATGCAAAAGGGCAAGGTCGTCAGTCATAATACTATGAAGCGGCATACTTCGCATAAGTGGGCTCATTAAATTTAAAACACCGGGCACACCGTATCCCACGGGTTCTAATGTATTAATATCTCGGATAATGACTCGGCTGTATACAGGAATGTGAAAATGATGGTTTTTGCAGTCGCAATAGAGAATAGGGTGCTCTACAGCTCCAAAAAAATCAATACAATTGTTCTCAGGGATACCCAATACTTCTTTTGCCAGCCTATATAGTTCCTTTTTATCTGCATGCTCAAAATAAAACTGCTTCCAGCCGCCGCCCAGGCATAAATAGCTTTTGGGATGGAGTTTAAGTTTTATTCCCATATCCTTTAACGTAGTAAGCAACATATGGTGATAAGCAGGCAAACCCATAAGGCGCACGGGAAGCCCTTGCTTTTCATACCGCAGTAGAGCCTTAATCAGTCCATTGATATTCACTTCATAAGAATCTCCGGTATCTTTAAGCGCATATTCTCTATGCAGGGCCGGTGTTATTAGCGTAAATCCAAAGGCAGTTTTAACGATTCCCGCCTGGTTATGCCGACTGGGTTGATACCCGAGGATGATATAGTTTGTTGGCATTGGAGAGAATAGTTTATAATGCCAAAAGCTGCGCAAAACCATTTCAAGGGCAAAAAAGCCAGTGTTTATATCAAATCCGACCATGCTTTTTTGTCCGCTTGTGCCAGAGGTTGTTGCTTTGAAGATCATTTTTTTCTCAGGATGGGTGCATAAGGTATGTTTCTTCAAAAATAATGTGGGCAATGGTGGAATATGGTGCAAATCATTAATATTGTTAAGAGTTTTCAGCTTAAATCCCTCTTGCAGTATAATTTTTGCATACTCACTATTATTCAGCATATGGAATGCAGTAATCTCGCGCATAGCAAGCAAAAATAACTTGTTGCTACCCTCAATATCATAAAGCTTTGGATATTGCAGCAGTTTTCTTCTATATTTCATAGCAATCCCCTCCCTTTATAGCTCCAATTCTTGGATACATAAAATCACCTTAACAATATTTTACAATATGCGTATATTTCATATCAAGCGTTTATGCATTTAAATTTGCAAAAATATAAGAGAGACAACTTGCTTTTGCAACTAAGGTATAGTATAATAATTGCAAAAGCAATTATATTATTGAGGGGGTAAATATGAACCAAGGATATACATCCATCAGCCGGAATATTTTGGTGATTGACAAATATATGAAACTGTACATGAAAAATGCACTAAAGCCTTATGATTTGAATACGGCTGAGGGAATGGTTTTATTAGTGCTTTATGGCCATAACGGCTTGGCAGAGGAAGAAATATTAACTGAGTTACACGGAAAAGAGCTAATAGGAAAAACACAAGAACAGTTAATAGGTAGTTTGCACTATGACAAGGGCGTAATGACAAGAACGATGCAGGCGCTTGAAAGCAAGGGCTATGTTACTAGGCAGGATAACACAGCAGACGGACGATCATATCTCTTTTTTCTTACAAAAATGGCTGAAGATTTCAAACCGGTGCTCATTTCTATACTGCGTTTTTGGAGCGATGGTATCCTGCAAGGGTTTGAAAAAGAGATTGTGGAAGTTATTGGTCATGCATTAGAGCAAATTAGTGAAAATGCTAAGAAAATAACCCGGAAAGATTAGCAGGAATTATTGAAGCGCTTTAGGAAAGGTGAGATGAAAATTTCTATGAATGATAAACGAATTAAGGTTATGAGTGAAACCCCAGTCGTAAAAGCAGTTCTACAAATGGCAATCCCTGTTGTGTTAGGAATGATGGTGCAAGTTTTATATAATTTGGTGGATACTTATTTTATCGGTAAACTCGGCGACCCAAACCAACTTGCTGCTGCTAA
>CAYVCG010000013.1:26929-34168 GCA_964449985.1 uncultured Defluviitaleaceae bacterium | reverse complement strand
TATGCCTTTGTTTTATTTTTAGGCAGTATACTGATTATGTGCAATTTTACATTGGGGCAGCTTATCCGCAGCGAAGGGGCTGCTATGCCATCAATGATTGGTATGGCGATTGGAACGATTGTAAACATTATATTAGATCCTATATTTATTTTCGTGTTTGGTATGGGTATCCGAGGTGCTGCTATTGCGACTGTTTTGGGTAATGCAATTGGGTTTGCGTATTATATTTATTATTATGCATCTGGTAAAACAGCTGTAAAAATCAACGTCAAAAACATCACTATGGATAGGAAAATATGGGGGCAGATATTCGGCATCGGAACGCCTGCTTCTGTCAGCCAGCTGCTCATGAGCATTGCTATGATTATTATGAACAATTTAGCTGCAAGCTATGGTGATATAATAGTTGCAGGTATGGGTGTTGCAAGCAAGATAATGACTATCGGAACATTTGTGTTTATGGGCTTTGCCGGAGGCTGTCAACCGCTTGTCGGATACAACTACGGAGCTAAAAACTATAAGAGAGTAAGTGAAATAATTAAAAAGGCAATGCTTATTATGGTGGGTATCGGCACCGTATTGTTCGCGGTATTTGGCATCTTCACGAAAACACTTATCGGAGTATTCGCAAGCGATATGCCGCAGGTAGTTGATGAAGGAGTGGTCATACTTCGGGCTTTGATGTGGTCTTTATTCGTAATTGGCCCGCAGATGTTGGTGGTTGTAACGGTGCAGGCGTTTGGCAAGGCAAAGGCTTCATTATTTCTCTCGGTAGCAAGGCAAGGTTTATTCTTTATCCCATTGTTATTCTTGTTTAACAGCTTGTTTAAGTTTAATGGTCTAATTTATGCCCTGCCTGTTTCTGATACTATAACTCTTATACTTGCACTTATTGTTTTGCGGTTTATTCTTGTTAAAGCAGAGAAAGAAGATAATATGAAAGCAGAGGTGTAGGGTCTGATGCCAACACTAGCCCCAAAATATATGAATTGTTTTAGATTGATGTGAGCTTAGAACCCAGACCACTAAAAAGAATTATGTATGAAAACTGTTGTTGAAAAAGTTCTGTTAGCAAAAATGAAATTAAGTTTTAATATAATAACCAACCAGGAATATTTTGAATGGAAATTGAATTGGCCTTTCACCTGTGATGACGATGACTGCTTTAAACCATCAATCAACTTGCCGTAAAACTAGAGCTTAAATGGATAATTACTGTATTTATACTTAATAAAGCAGTTGGTTTGCTAATTTGCAACCAAAAATTTAATAGCAGGCAAGAAATAAGCGATTTATTGGGTGGAGATACTCAAAAAGGTATTGCAGTGTCTAGCCAGCAGGGTGTAATATTACTTTTTACTAAAGATGACGGACTATATAAAGATTACTTTTACCCTAACAATACTTATGACTACTGCCTATATACAGGAATCGGTAGAAAAGGAAATCAATATAGTTTAGATAATAATATGTATAGCCTAAATATTGATGTTCTCAATCATAAAAGAGATAAAAAATCTTTGTTGCTATTTGAAAAACGAAACAATAAGTACCATTTTGTTGGAGTATACGAGTTAACAGAAACGCATCAAAACATTCAGCCTGATGATGACAATGAACTGCGCCGTGTGTTTGTTTTTCACTTAAAGAAAACAAATGATGAGTATTAAATAGCCACAGATTGGAACATTGCACTAAATTTGTACTCAAAACCAAAATAAAACCTCGGAAACCCTGTATTTACAAGGCCTTCGAGGTTTTTACTGTCTACTCCCACTCTATAGTAGCCGGAGGTTTTGGCGTAATATCATAAACAATCCGGTTTATCTGAGGCACGTCTTTAACCATTCTTTCGCAGATTTTTTCAAGGATATCAAAGGGGATTTTTGCCCAGTCAGCGCTCATGGCATCAACGCTGTTGACAGCGCGCAACGCAACAGTGTATTTATATGTACGCTCGTCGCTTGTAACGCCAACCGAACGAATGCCAGTAAGTACGGTAAAATACTGCCAAATGGATTTGTCAAGCCCTGCCTTTGCGATTTCATCTCGGAAAACAAAATCTGTCTCACGTAGAATATCGAGCTTTTCCTTTGTTATTTCGCCGATAACACGTATACCGAGGCCGGGGCCGGGGAAGGGTTGGCGGCTAATAAGCTTTTCCGGTATGCCAAGAGCTCTGCCAACGGCACGAACCTCGTCTTTAAACAGGTCTTTAAGCGGTTCGATGATCTCTTTAAAATCAATAACGTCAGGCAGGCCACCAACGTTATGGTGGCTTTTTACAACAGCAGCGTTCTTTGTTCCGCTTTCAATAATATCAGGATAAATTGTTCCCTGACACAAAAAGTCGACAGAACCAATTTTCTTTGCCTCTTCTTCGAAAACTCTTATGAATTCTTCGCCGATAATTTTGCGTTTTTTCTCAGGGTCAATAACTTCTTTAAGTTTATTTAAAAATCTGTCTTGCGCATCGACTCTAATAAGATTCATATCAAACGTGTTGCGGAAGACTTCAACGACTTCATCGCCTTCGTTTAAGCGCATAAGACCGTGATCAACAAAAATACATGTTAGGTTTTTACCAATCGCTTTATGAACAAGGCAAGCCGAAACAGAAGAATCAACACCGCCGGATAAGGCGCACAAAACCTTTTTGTCTCCTACCTGTTCTTTGATCTTTTCTACCATATAATCTGCAAAATTGCTCATATTCCAATCGCCTTTGCAGCCGCACGTCTTAAAAAGGAAATCTGATAATCCGTCATTAGAAGCAACGTCTCTCATATCCAACACAGGTGCTCCAAGAGACATTACTCCGGCCTCAGCTTCAGGTGATTTTTCAGCCCCGCCTATAAAAATAAAGCCTTTAGGGCTTTTAGCCTTTATTTGCTCCAAAGGCTTGTCATAAGCATAAACCTCGCAATAAACGTTTAAATCTCTTATATGCCTTGCAACAGCCTGGCTGTTTTGCGCGCCAAAATCCAAAATTGCTATCATTTCATAATTCATAGGTGAATACCCTCCAAATGATTTGTATTGTTATTTAAACAACAAATATCGCAAAACAAATAATAATATCAAATGCGCGGGATAAAATACATAAAACAAATATTTGACGCTTTTGCCCTTCCTTCCGGAATACATCAAAAGCAACGGAATAACGCATAAACACCCGGCATAAAAGAACGCATAAAAGCATGAAGCCTCGCTAAAAGAGACAAAAGCCAATAAATAAATCTCCTCTAGAATAACCATTAACGAAATCGGAAGAATGATTCGGTTATGCGGGTGTTTTATTGTTCCAAAAGCGACAACTAAAGGTAATCCGATTAGGCCCCAGTCAAAGTTCATAGTGAATATATTTACTAGCAAAAAGAGCGCCAAGAACACAAACTTGTCGTTCATAGAATCGTATAGCCATAATAAAATCAGGCCCAGCAAGAGCGTAAACATTATGTTTAAAGCATTCGTATTAAATGCGAGCATAAACGGAATCTGAGCAATAACAGCGAATATAAGCAACCTAAGCAAATAACGCCCCAGATTTGAAGTTTTGCGATAACCCTCCACAAGAAGAAACGCCATAATCGGAAACGTCAACCCTCCCGCAAGATACATAACAGTTTTAACGCCAAACGGAAGCTGGGCGTTAAAAACTATGGCGGTATGCTGAAGCGTCATGCCGATTATCGCGATCATTTTCAGCCAAAAAGCCGAAATGCCTTTATAATTCATATCTGCTCCCCTTTAATGCTCAACACTGTAGTTCGGGGATTCTTTCGTTATTTGTATGTCATGCGGATGGCTTTCTCTAAGACCGGCGGAGGTTATTTTAATAAATCTGCCGTTTTCTTTTAAATACTCTATGCTGGATGCTCCGCAATATCCCATGCCGGAACGCAAACCGCCCAAAAGCTGGAACACTTCGTCTGCAACCAACCCTTTATAAGCAATACGTCCTTCAACGCCTTCTGGAACGAATTTCTTTGCATCTTCCTGGAAATAACGGTCTTTGCTGCCGTCAGCCATAGCGGCCAAAGATCCCATACCACGATACACCTTATACTTACGGCCTTGGAACAATTCAGTATTACCGGGGCTTTCTTCGCATCCTGCAAAAATGCTGCCCATCATGCAAACATTTGCTCCAGCTGCTATAGCCTTTGTAATATCACCTGAGAATTTTATTCCGCCGTCTGCGATAATTGGTATACCATATGGTTTTGCAGCCTCAGCACAGTCATAAATCGCTGTAAACTGAGGAACTCCGATACCAGCGATAACCCTTGTAGTACAAATAGATCCTGGGCCAATACCAACTTTAATACAATCAGCGCCTGCTTCTATTAAGTCAATTGTTGCTTCGCCTGTAGCAACATTGCCTGCGATTACTTGAAGATCAGGATATTTTGATTTAGTAAGCTTAACGGCATTTATGACCTCAACATTATGGCCGTGAGCCGTATCAAATACAACTACATCAACCTTATTGTCAACCAAAGCCGCAACCCTGTCCAAAAAGTCTTTTGTTGCACCAACCGCTGCACCGACAACAAGCCTGCCGCTTTTGTCTTTTGCAGAGTTTGGATATTTTATTGCTTTTTCAATATCTTTTATTGTGATAAGACCTTTAAGAATGTTTTTGCTATCAACTATAGGGAGTTTTTCCACTTTGTTTTTAAGCAAGATCTGCTTTGCTTCTTCAAGCGTGGTTCCTTCGGGAGCCGTAACAAGGCCTTCCTTTGTCATAACTTCGAAAATCTTCTTATTGTGGTCAGTTTCAAAACGCAAATCTCTGTTCGTTATGATGCCCACAAGCTTGCCGTTTTCGGTTATAGGAACGCCGGAAATATGATATTTTGCCATAAGGGCATTAGCCTCATAAACATAATGGTTTGCGGAAAGGAAAAACGGGTCTGATATAACCCCATGCTCTGAACGCTTTACTTTGTCAACCTCTGTGGCTTGTTTTTCGATGGACATGTTTTTATGAATAATGCCCATGCCACCCTGCCTTGCTATGGCTATAGCCATTCTTGCTTCTGTTACAGTGTCCATAGCGGCACTCATGATAGGTACATTCAATTTTATAGTTTTAGTCAAATTAGTTGAAAGGTCAACGTTTTTCGGCAATACATCGGATTTAGCCGGTATAAGCAGCACATCATCGAATGTCAGGCCTTCCTTTACTAGTTTATGCATTTTTCAACCACTCCCTGTTTTTAATTACTTAATAACTTTTTGTATAATTTTATCAACCTTACGGCGTATCCTTTGTATCGCATTGTCAATCGATTTTTCATTTTTATCGGTTATGTTGGCTATTTGAACGTATGTATTGCCTTGCATATATAGATGCAAAACCTTGCATTCAAGTTCGCTCAGGCTTTCCGATATATGTTTCTCAATACAGCTTTTTTCCTCTTGGCTTATAAGAATGTCTTCCGGGCTTGATATGCTCGTTTCAACCAAAAGATCTATATAGCTTTTAAGCATTTCTTCATCATCGACCGGCTTATTTAAGGATATATACGTATTAAGCGGCAAGTGTTTTTGCCGCGTGGCTGTTTTTATAGCGGTTATTATTTGCCTTGTTATGCAAAGCTCCGCGAATGAATAGAATCTCGACTGCTTGTCTCGCTTGAAATCGCGTATGGCTTTATAAAGCCCCAGCATTCCTTCTTGAATTATATCTTCCTTATCCGCGCCTATTATAAAATAAGCCCTTGATTTTATGCGGACAAGGTTTCTGTATTTGTTTATTAGATAATCTTGTGCGTTAATGTCGCCGTTATGTATAAGGCTTATAACATCTTCGTCTTCCATATCAGCATATTTATCAAAAAAGTAGTTTTCCCATACAGACAACGTTGCACCACATCCTCTAGTTTAAGACTAATTCTTTCCAAGCCGCATCTGCTCCATCCATTCTGCTGTTTCTTTATCCAGATTCGAAATGAGCTCATTTTTTTTAACGGGTCTAATGGAATCTATCTTTTCTTTAATCATGGCCTGAGCGTCTTTAACCTCCACCAAAAGCTCATGCGCAGAAATGCGGTATGCGCCATGGCTTAGAATTATTAATTGCTCAAGCCCATCCGACGTTGCTACGCGTACATTGTATTCCTTTGACATTAGAGCGGTCGCCGCTTCTATATAGCTGTCAGCAGTTTGTGCCTCTTTAGTATAAATAATCTTGATGTTATTATGCTTGATAACGGAACCAATACCGCCTTTGACCAAATGTGCGTCAAAAACGATAATAACTTTTTCCTTTCCAACTGCGCTGCAATTAGAAAGTATCTCCACAAGCTTGTCTCTGGCGGCTTCTAGCGAGGTTTCCGATATTTTTTGAAGTTCTTCCCATGCATATATAATGTTATATCCGTCAACAAGTAGATAGGACTGCGTTTTTTTCATAATAAACCACCTGCCCGGAATGCTGTTTTAAACGATCGGAGGTTGCTCCGCTTTAGCAAGCCGTCTGCGCAAAACCTCATACATCAAAACAGACGCCGCGACGGAAGCATTTAGAGAACCGATTTCACCAAGCATAGGTATACTGACAGTAAAGTCACAACTTTCCCGAATAAGGCGGGAAACTCCGCTGCCTTCGTTTCCGATAACTATTGCCAGTGGGCCGTCAAGCAGCTTGCTATTAGCTTCATAAAGGCTTTCGCCATCCATATCAGAACAAGCAACCCAAACACCTTTCTTTTTTAAATCATCAATACAGTTCTTTATGTTAACAACTCTTGCCACCGGAACATATTGAATCGCCCCGGCAGACGTTTTGCCGACAACTGCCGTAAGACCGACAGAACGGCGTTTTGGTATAATAACGCCATGAACACCAACGGCGTTGGCAGTTCTTATAATGGCGCCAAGGTTATGCGGGTCTGTTATACCGTCTAAAACGATGATAAACGGATTCTCATTTTTTTCCTCTGCCAGCTTGAAGCAATCATCTATTCCGGCATATTCATGGGCAGCACAATAAGCGATCACACCTTGGTGTTTCCCGGTGTTGCTTATCTCGTCCATTTTTTCTTTGACCATTTCTTTAATAACAACGCCTTTTTCCTTGGCCAAGGCAATAATCACCTTTATAGTGCCTTCGCTTTCGCCCTTTTTAACAAGCAGGCAGTCAATTGGTCTGTCGCCTTTTAGCGCTTCCAAAACTGCATTTCTGCCCTCAAGTTGAAAGATTTCGGATTCTTCGGTTTCGGGCGTTAC
>CAYVCG010000013.1:2727-26829 GCA_964449985.1 uncultured Defluviitaleaceae bacterium | reverse complement strand
GAATAAGGGCGTTTCTCATCCTTTGAAAATGGCTTTGAAAAAGGGCGTTTCTCATCCTTTGCATATGGCTTTGAATAAGGGCGTTTTTCATCCCTCTCATATGGTTTTGAATACGAGCCTTTTGCATCTTTTTCATATTGCTTTTTGAAAGAATCCTTTGATTCTTTGTTAAACCCCGAACTGCGTTTATTTGTTTTCGTATAACCGCCTTTGCGCTCTTGCTTCAAATAAATCATTCCTTATCTATACAAATCTTAAACAACTCAACTATTCTATCAATTTCGCCCTTCAAATATAAATAACCGAAAAGGGCTTCCAATCCTGTGGCATGACGGTAATCTGAAACAGACGCGTTTTTTGCATGTGCGCAGGATTTTGCATTTCTCCCGCGCCTTAATGCGGAAAGCTCGTCTTCGGAAAGCTTGTCCTTAACGCGATGATACATAAGCGCCTGGGAACGGGCATTAACAAGCTCTGATGCATTCTTGTTAAGCTCATTAACGGGTCTAACCCCACCAGACATTAGATCGCTTCTGACAAGCAGCTCGAAAACTGCATCTCCGATATATGCAAGATTAAGAGGGGAATATTCATCCGCCTTCCCCTCTTTTATAAAATCAGATGTTTTTTTCAACAATCCTGCTTCATTCATAGTATAGACCATTTAACTCCATCAGACGTATCTTTTATAGAAATCCCTTTTGCTTTAAGCTCATCCCTTATTTGATCAGACAAAGCCCAGTTCTTTTCTTTTCTGGCTATATCTCTTTTTGCGATAAGCTCTTCTATCTCAGAAACGTCGATTTTATCCATTGAGGCTTCTGTTTTAATACCCATTATATCACACAAGGACTGTATGCCGTCAAATAAAATTTTAGCAAAAGCCTTTGAAGTATTTCCGCCGCTTTTGCAGGAATTTGCAAACGATACAAACTCGAATATTGCAGTTACAGCGTTCGCGGTATTAAAATCGTCATCCATGCTTTCTTCAAAGCTTAATCTAAAGGAATCGGCTTTTGGAAGAAGAGTTGATTCCTCCTCGGTCAAATCCGTTATAGCAGATTTTTCTATAATAAATTTAAGCTCACTACAGCAGTTTCTAATTCTTCCAAGTGCGTTTTCTGCTGCCTTTAAAAGCTCATCGCTGAAATTAAGCGGCATACGATAATGACCGCTTAATATGAAAAAGCGGATAACATCATAATGATATTTTGCAACTATGTCACGAACGGTAAAGAAATTGCCTGTGGATTTAGACATCTTTTTGTTATCCACGTTTATCATGCCGTTATGAAGCCAATATTTTGCAAAAGGTTTGCCGTTGGCGCATTCGCTTTGGGCGACTTCGTTTTCATGATGAGGAAAAATCAAATCTTCTCCACCTGCGTGTATATCAATAGTATCACCCAAATACTTCTTTGCCATAACGGAACATTCTATATGCCATCCCGGACGACCTTCTCCCCATGGTGATTGCCATTTCGGTTCTTTTGGCTTTGCAGGCTTCCACAAAACAAAGTCTGCCGGGCTGCGTTTTTTCTCTTCAACAGCAACCCTTGCGCCAGATTGGAGGTCATCGGTATTCTTGCCGGAAAGCTTTCCGTATTCAGCAAACGATTCTGTTTCAAAATACACAGTCCCGTCCACTTCATAGGCATAACCTTTTTCGATTAGTGTTTTTATCATTTCAATAATTTCAGGAATCTCGTCTGTAACTCTCGGATGAGCCACAGCTTTTTTAATATTTAACCCTTCAGAATCCTTAAAAAATTCTTCAATATATTTGTTGGAAACCGTCTGCATGTCGGAGTTTTCTTCATTGGCGCGGTTTATAATCTTGTCGTCAACGTCTGTAAAGTTTTGAACAAAATTGACTTCATAACCTTTATATTCAAGGTATCTTCTGACAGCGTCAAAAATGACAAACGGTCTTGCGTTTCCTATATGGATATAGTTATAAACAGTTGGTCCGCAAACATACATCTTGACCTTGTTCGGTTCAAGCGTAACAAAGTCCTCTTTTTTCCTTGTCAGCGTATTATAAAGCTTCATTATAGAATTCCCCTTTTATCTGTCAGTCTCATGGGAAAGCTTTGCGATTCTTTCCTCCAGCTCCTGTATCTTATTGGTTAATTTGCAAATTTCCATCTGAACAGGGTCAGGAAACTGCACTTGGTCTAAGTCTTTTATCTTTTCCGAGTTGTTCTTTCTAGCGACAACTCTTCCGGGTATACCAACGACGGTCGAATTCGGCGGAACTTCATGCAAAACAACGCTGCCTGCGCCTATTCTTGAATTATCGCCAACTTTAAATGGCCCGAGGATTTTAACGCCTGAGCCTATTAGAACCCCATTGCCGATTGTGGGGTGGCGTTTTCCGGTATCTTTTCCTGTTCCTCCAAGCGTTACCCCTTGATAAATCAACACATCGTCGCCGATTTCACACGTTTCACCGATAACGACACCATGGCCATGGTCAATGAAAAAACCTTTTCCAATTTTTGCGCCCGGATGAATCTCTATTCCCGTGATAAATCTGGAAAACTGTGAAATAAGCCTTGCTATGAAAAATAATTTGTGGTTATAAAAAAAATGAGCAATCCTGTGATTTATAATAGCCCAAAAAGATGGATATAAAATAACCTCTATAGAGCTTTTTATGGCGGGGTCTCTAGCTTTTATCGTTCTTATTTGGCTTCTAAGTCCCATAAAATGTCTCCTTTAAATATAAGATAAAATTACACTTGCGTTTTAGTCAGCAGGCATACGGCTTTTGCGGCGATACCTTCACCTCGCCCAGAAAAACCAAGGCCTTCTTCTGTCGTAGCTTTTATGTTTATAATGCGTTCGCTTGCGCACCTATTAATGGATTTATGCAGATTAGCCTCCATATCCTTAATATATGTAGCCAATTTTGGTTGTTGCGCAATTATTATGCAATCTATGTTAACAATATCATAATTTTCTTGCTTTATTTTTTCGTGGACAATTTCTAACAGCTTTAGGCTGGAAATGCCTTTATATTGATTGTCGTTGTCCGGAAAGTGCCTGCCTATATCTCCAAGGGCAGCCGCCCCAAGAAGAGCATCCATAACGGCATGGGTTAAAACGTCGGCATCGGAATGGCCCAATAGCCCTTTTTCATAAGGTATATTAACACCACCAAGTATTAAATCCCTGTCAAAAACGAGCTTGTGAACGTCATACCCAATACCTATTCTCAAAAACGACACCTCCTCTAAAAAAATATAATAGAACTAGTATAACATATTCCTTAACAAATGTCACTGCGAAAGTCATAAAAATCAAATAAAAATCAAGGCAAAAATGCACCTCAAAAAATAATATTTGGGGTGCATTTAGATCTTGTTTTAATAGGCTCTTGCCTTTAGGCGTTAGTAGCCAAATATTCATTAATTGCATCTACAAGCTTATCGGTATCGATACCATGCACCATACCGGCTTCCTCCAGAGTTTCACCCTGAGCGGAAGGGCATCCAAGGCAATGAAGCCCAGCCTGCATAAGAATTGGCGCAATGTTTATATCAACTCTCAAAATATCTCCTATAATCATGTCTTTTGTAATTTTATTCATAATAATTACTCCTTTATATTTATTTTATCAGCTTAACTGTCGGATAATATGTGAAAAAGACCTTGCCTAAAATTTTTTCTTTTTTAACGAATTTATTGTTCCATTCTCTAGAATCCACCGAATTGTTTCTGTTATCTCCAAGCATGAAGTAACAGCCCGCCGGAACATGATATGGGCCGCAATTTAAATACGGGTTTGCAGGTTCTCTCGTAAACGAATCATCAAGCGGTTCTGGATCATCGTTTATATAAACCTTTCCCTCTTTTATTGTTACGGTTTCTCCCGGAAGGCCGATTATTCTTTTTAAATAAATCTCATCTTCGTTATCGGGAAATTTAAATGCAACGACGTCAAATCGTTCCGGGTCAGAAAATGCATAAGCCCAACGGTTTCCAATGACACGGCTTTTTTCAGGCACAGTGTTCGTCATAGAACCGGTAGGAACATTGGCATGTACAATAACGAAGTTTGTAAAAAACAAAGAGAATAAAACGGATGCCACGATAACCTTAACCCAGCTTATAACCTCTTTTTTTGTTTCAGCAGACATATTCATGCCTTCTTTCCTAGTAAAAATTTGGGATCAATTTATCAGCTTAAGGCTTGGATAATAACTGAATATAAGCTTGCCGATGATTTTGTCTCGCTCTAGATACCTGTTTTTCCATTCTCTAGAATCGGCAGAATTGTTTCTATTATCACCCATCATAAAATAATGACCCTCAGGGATTTCATAAGGCCCGCCGTTAAAATGAGAAGGCTCTTTTATAAAGCTGTCGTCAAGCGGTTCGTCACTTCCATTTACATAAACCTTGCCGTCTTTAATGACAATTGTTTCACCGGGAAGCCCAATAATTCTTTTGACATACAGCGTTTCTTCATCATCCGGAAAAGGGAAGACAACAACGTCATACCGTTGCGGTTCGGAAAACATATATGCCAGCTTGAGACCAATAACTCTGCTATTTTCCGGTATTGTTTCCAACATAGAGCCGGTAGGAACATTGGCATGAACGATGATGTAACCATTAATAAACAACGCCGCTAAAACAGCGGCAACAATAACAACTATCCAGCTAAAAATTTCTTTCCGGGTTTCAGCCTTCATATTATAAACATCCCCATAATCACAAAATTTATAAGTCTATTTCTAATTTATAAAGATATCAGCATATTCTCCACTAGTTGCGAAGTATAAACGGCTGCAGTTTTCATAAATTTTTCAAAATTGTTTTCCGCATTACTATCCGCTTTGTCTGATATAGAGCGAATAATGACGAAAGGTATTTTGTTTAAAAAACATGTTTGCGCAATGGCTGCGCCTTCCATTTCGATGCAATCAGCCTTTGTGTTTTGCCATATCTTTGACTTTACATCATTGCTGGAAACAAACTGATCCCCGCTGGCAATTCTACCTGTTATAACATTCTTGTCAACAAACAATTCAGACGCTGTGTTTTCTGCAAGCTTAATAAGCTCCTCATCAGCGGCAAAGAATCTTGCTTCAAGACGAGGTATAGTTCCTATTGGGTCGCCGAATTGTGTCGTATCAAAGTCATGATGAACAGCGTCTTTGGAAATAACAATATCACCGATGTTAAGTTCCTTATTGATTGCACCAGCAACGCCAATGTTTATGCAATAATCAACGGCATATAAATCAATAAGCACCTGCGTGCATACGGCGGCATTAACCTTGCCTATGCCGCTTCTTGAAAGGATTATGCTTTTGCCGTGCATTTTACCCAAATAAAAATCCGCCCCAACGATATTTTTGGTGGAGATAATGTCCATTTTAGATTTCAGCTGAGAAACCTCTTCTTCCATAGCACCGATTATGCCTATCGTTCTCATTAAACATTTACACCCCCTGCTGTTAAAATATTACACGATTGGTTGTTAATAAAGATTATAGCATAAGGATAAACATTAAACAATAATGATAATAATAATTATGTTAATTTAGGTTTTCTTCAAGCAGGGCGCTTATTCTTTTGGCCTCTCGCGTTATTTCGTCAATGTCTTTGCCTTCTATCATAACACGCACAAGCGGCTCTGTTCCGGAAGGTCGTATCAAAATTCTTCCCCTGCCTTCAAACATCTTTTCCGCCTGTTCTATTTCAGCTTGGATAATCTCATTCTCGAGATAATCGTATTTCTTTTGGTTTAATACCTTAGCATTTACTAGCACCTGCGGATACACATCCATATATTGGTTAAGCTCAGACAACGTCTTGCCGGATTCCTTTATAATTGCGCATAGCTGCAGGGCAGATAAAATACCGTCTCCCGTCGTATTGTGGTCAAGGAAGATGATATGGCCGGATTGTTCCCCACCTAGGATATGCCCTTTTTTGATCATTCTTTCAAGGACATATCTGTCCCCAACCTTTGTTGTTTCTATATTAATACCATATTTTTGCCCCATTAGATTAAAGCCAAGATTGCTCATAACTGTGGCAACAACAGTGTTATTTTTAAGCGTTCCTTTTTGATTCATATAATTGGCGACGATGGACATAAACTGGTCTCCGTCTAAGACCTCTCCGTTTTCGTCAACGGATATAAGCCTGTCTCCGTCGCCGTCAAATGCGAAACCAACATTTGCCCCGGTTTCCTGAACAAAGCGAGCAAGATTCTCGACATGGGTTGAGCCGCATTTATCATTGATATTGATACCGTCCGGCTCATTATTCATGATCATAACTTCTGCACCCAGCTCAAAAAAGCTAAGCGGGGCGGCTTTATATGTAGCGCCGTTTGCGCAGTCCAACGCGACTTTAAAGCCTTCAAGGCGTGTGTTCCCAACAGCGTTTTTTAAAAAAGATACATAATCAGTCAAGGCCTCTTCTGCTATCTCCCTTGTTCCAACATGTTCATTAATACTTCTCGGTATGCCGGACATGCCGCTTAATATAAAGCCCTCGATTTCGTTTTCTATTTCATCCTTTAATTTATATCCGTTGGATTCAAAGAATTTTATGCCGTTATCATAATACGGGTTATGAGATGCAGAAATCATTACACCGGCATCCAGCGAATAATGACGGACAAGATGGGCTATAGCGGGCGTTGGTATAACACCGGCTGATATGACCGTTGCTCCGACTGATGTCATTCCTGCTGTGAGCGCCGCTTCAAGCATCTCTCCGGATATTCTTGTATCCATTCCCAAGATGATCCTTGGTACTTTTTCAGTTTGTTTTGTAAGTACATATGCACCGGCGCGCCCGAGATTAAAAGCAAGCTCCGGCGTTAGCTCGACGTTGGCTGCTCCTCGAACTCCATCTGTACCAAATAATTTACCCATTATGTCTCCCCCTTGGATATGTTTAAACTAAATTTTGCCAAACCTCAGGCGATGTCAGTTTTATGAGGCGGGGCCCGCCACGGTAATTTTAATCCTCGGATTTAAGCCCACGATTTTTACACCGGGAGGAAGGTTTAGCGTTACTAAAACATTATGCTGGCCCGGCGCAAGCCCAGAAACATCAATAAAACCGGATATAGAGCTTTCATTGGTCTCATCAATGGCCGATTCGACACCGGATAGCGCAACGTTTACACCGGGGTCATTAAATGTAACCTGGTTGACAGCACCGTTTATGCTTATTTTATCCGATGAAATGGTTATTGTTTTTTTATCTATTTTTTCAACGTATATAGTTGCAACGATTTCTTGTGCAGTTCCATTTACGATTTGGATATTTGTAGGAAGGTATGCACGCAAGTCATACGGAACATCTGTCGTTTCCGTAAAGGTGTTCACGCCTTCAATAGGCATCAGGGTTATTTCACGCATATTCTCTATGTCAGACTCTATGCCCATGATTTCAGCATATTTCGGATTCCAATCTATCCCTGTTATTTCATAGCCGGCAGGAGGCTCGCCTTTATATTCCGGTTTTGCAATCGGGATTTTTGCCAGCTTATATATAGGTATAGTGACCTTTATTGTTGAAGGTGTTATTTGAACATCTTTTATTTCATTGCCTTGAAAGTCATAAGCCTTTGGTTCTGCCTCAGTTGTAACCCCGCTTGTCGCACCTTTTATATTAACGGTTATTCTGACCTCGGAAACCATTGAAACAGGTGTTTGCGGACCACTGACAACAACTTTATCAAGCGTTATTTCTTTTGCAAGATCTGTAAAACCTTCGGCAGCTTTGCCTTCGGTAGTTACAGTAACATCTGTTGCTTGGGATACATACTTTTCTAAGGTGACGTTGACTGTGCTTGGCGTTTGCTCCAAAACCTCATAACCATATACCTTCTTTAGAAAAACGGTAGTGGGTAATGGCGTGCTTATATCTTTTGCATATCTAAGCTCAATAAGACCTAAATCAATATAAGCCATAAATCCTTCTTGGAGCGCCTTATTTCTTTCCAAGTTGTCTATATCGGCGCGTCTTCCTTTAACTTTAAGGCGCACAGTTGTTTCAAGGAGGGCGCTTTTATTTTGCAGAAGCATACTATCCGCTGCAAAAGCTTCATCGTTTTGAACTTTAAGAGGAACGTATATGGTGGTTGTGGTTTGAACATCCGCAGTAACGTTCATACAATAGAACCACATACCTATGGCAAATAAAAGCGAAAAAAGCTTCCATCTAAAGTTATTAAGAATGAGGCGTCTTAGAATGTTCATTTATTTTCGACCTCCCCATAGATTTCTCCTAAGAATGGATTGTCTTAAATTTCCGGACAGTATACCCCTTATCGTATTTTCGTCCAGATTTCTATATATATTGCCACCGCGGGTAACAGAAATAATCCCTGTTTCTTCCGAAACGACCAAAACAACGGCATCGGAAACTTCGCTGGCTCCTATAGCTGCTCTGTGCCTTGTTCCCATATCATCAGAAACGTCTGACTGTGTTAAAGGCAGAATACATGCAGCAGAAGCGATCCTATTGTTGCGTATTATAACAGCGCCGTCATGAAGCGGCGTTTTGTTTTCAAAAATATTAATAAGCAGCTGGCTTGATATAAAAGCGTCTATAGAAACGCCGGAGCTTTCCAAATCGCCAAGCGGAACATCCTTTTCAATAACAATGAGTGCGCCTGTTCTTGCATCGGATAACTTTTTGGCTGCTTTTATGATTTCTCTTACAGAGCTATCAGCAATGTCTTTTGGTTGGCTTTCCTGAGAAACGAAGATGAACTTGCTCTTGCCGATCTGTTCCAAAGCACGGCGCATTTCTGGCTGGAATATTATGATAACAGCAATAATGCCAAGAGATAGCGTGCTCGAAATAATCCACCAGACGGTGTATAAATCAAACAGATAAGAAACAGCACTTATTATAAGAATAACAACGATGCCTTTAAAAAGCGACCATGCCCTGGTTTGCTTTATCCATAATATGATCATATAACTGATAAAAGCCACCACTAAAATATCAATGACCGAATTCAAGCCGATATTCGGTATATTAATAGATGAAAGATCTATTCTATTAAAAAAGTTATCAAAAAATGTCATATTATTGTTTGTACACCACACTTTTCGGCCATGGGCCTCATATATTAATCTTTCGTATCCCTAGCTGGATCGGAGTCAATAAGCTCTCTCATTTTTCTTTCCCGCTCTTTTCTTAGGGCTTCCTGCTGCATCTCAACCCTTTTGGAAAGCTCGCTAAGATTTGATAACTCCATAAAAGCTTTAGAAGCGGGCTTATCAACAGGTTTTTCGGTTTTCAAATCATCATACAGAGGATTTAATGTTGGTTTCGAAGGTGTTCCTCCGCCTAACTCAAAGCCGCGGGCTCTCCTTCTACTATCATCTATATCAGGTTTATCGGGATGCCTAAGCATTTGTTCTTTGCTAAAATCATTAACAGGCATTCTTGGAGCTGTTTTTGACGGTTCATGACGACGTTCTTTAGTTTTAGGCTCAGCTGCCTGCTTATTCATAATCACCTTAGGGATTACTTTAACGTAATAATAATTATCATCGTCCTGAAACTCGACCCGTTCAGCTTTGCTATAATCCAATACTATATCAAAAAATCTTATTATTTCAACTAACACAACCGATAGCAGTGAGAATGCAAAAACGCTTAAAATAGAATAATTTAAATTTATTATGATGCTGCCGATAACAAAGCCCAAAACGCCAATCAAAGCGCCTATGCCAACGGCAACCTCTTTTGAAAAATCAATAGCCAACCGTGAAACGGCATAAACTGCAATTATAATCATAGCAAAGATAAACGCTGTGAACAATGCATCAAAGCTTTTGGCCAACCCTTCAAAAATAAGTTTATACGTTTCCAAAAAGCCGTTAAACGTTTCCATAATGTCTATTTTATCAAGAGAAAAAGCTGTTGCTTGGGAAACAAGGTTGCTAAACAATGGCACAAGCCCCCAAATATAAGTCCCGATAGTGATGGGTATGATGCTCGTTAGGCCACAATATAGCCCAGCGAACAAAACAACAGCATAAGGTATGCGAAAATAAAAGCCCAAAATCATGGCAACGATTAAAAAACTCTTTTTCGGAGCAAGCCTGGAATAAAAGACTAACACCAAAATAAACATAAGAAATGCAAAAACCGAAACCTCAAGGGATACGGATATTTGCAAAACCATATTAATAGCCAGCATAGCATTTGCTATAGTCGGGGGCAAAATCATAAACAACACCGACATAAGCATAAGAAACGGAAATGCCATAGGTCCTTCGTAAAGCGACGCGAACATTTCGTTGTAACAACCTATAGAATTTATTATATTGAGAATAATAAGCCCTGCAAAAAATCTCAGTATATAGTTTATAAATGTTTCATACCTTCTGTAAAAAAAGATTGTATTTTCCCTAATCAGCAGTATTTGATCCATCTTGGTTTTTACAAACCTCCCCGGCTTTTCATTTGTGAAGGGCAAAAAATAACCCACAAATTGCTTTATGCAATAGTTTACGCTTTTTTATCCAGTTCATCAATAGTTTTTAAATATTTTTTTATGCGTTTATTCGCTTTTTGAAAATCAGCCGTATGAACTATAGTACCAATAACAGAATATACAACCAAAACTATAATAACAAACATAGATATGCCAATAAGCTCAGCATTATAGTCAATACCCGTTATAATATCAGCATTTTCAATTACTATCTTATGCATAACATAAAACAATATTACAATCATACAGCCAACAAAGGCGCCAAACCGCACACCAACGTTTTGTCTGTAAACATAATCGTTGCAAAAGTAAGTCATCTTTTTTTTGTCTTTCTCGCCTATATTCTTATCATAAATAGCCAGTTTCGTCATTTTGATGATTTTATCTTTATCAATCAATTTATAATTCGCCTCCGCGCTTATTCTTTGGGCAATAAAGCATCCACTGTATTTTTGCCTCCTGAGCTCCATAAAAGCCATTCATCAAGGCCGGCATCATAACACGCTTGTATTTGCTCACGGACTTGCTTCGCTCCATAATCCTGATAAGGTATGCCCTGGCTTTTTAAATAGCTAGCAGTAAAATCCTGAAGCCACGGGCGAATTATTGCCCGGACATTTTCCTGCCCTTCAAGCCGCTTGTTTGATTCAATAAGACTTTTGTAAAGCGTATCATATGGCGCTAAATCCGGATATTCTATTTCCATAGTGTTCGGCGCAAAGTGAGAAGGGTATAGCATAGGGCATATGTAGTCAAACACTTTGCAAAGGGCAACATAGTCTTGGCCGACTATGCTTGCATCCAGATCGCTTAGAATAATCGTTCCGTAAACGTCTGCGGAGGCTTTAACTCCAAACGGTTCTAATTGTTCCACGGCGTATTTACCGAATTCTGCTATTATTTCCGTGCGTGATAGCCCTCCTGTATCGCCGAATTGGGCATCATTTATTCTTGATGACGAAGGAAATCTTATATAATCAAACTGAATTTCATCAAACCCTAGCTCTGCCGCGCCCTTGGCTATAGAAACAACGTATTCCCATACATCTCTGTTATAAGGGTTTAGCCATGCCGGAGCAAGAACGATGTTACCGTTTTTATCTTTTGACGGTGACTCTCGGAAAACAGAGCCGTCAGCAAGCTTCAAAGCAAAATCTGGATGTTTTTCTACGGCGGCATTGTCTTTAAACGTAACTATTCTCGCTATTTTATAAATATTATTATCGTCAAGTTCTTTTAAAAATTCCTTTATGTCTGGTATAAGGTCTTTGGAAATGCCTTCCTCGTCCGCAAAGGGGATACCCTGGAACGTAACAAACCCATCGGATTCTTTAATATCTATAACCATAGCGTTTATTTCCGTATTTTTGCAAATATCCAATCGCTGTTCAAAAATATTTCTCGTTGCAGCGACAGCTGAGCTTACATATATAGATTTTGCTTTAACCGATGGATTTTTATACAGACCAAAATCTATTGATGAAGTGGGCAGATAATGCGACAAAAACTGAACATTGCTTTCGCTGTCAGATTGTTCGGCAAAAGTGGCAACCTGCCCTCCGACAGGCTTGCTTTCGGGTGTTTCTGCGGAACAAGCGCAAAGTCCAGCGATAAACATAATACTTAATACGGAAATTATTATTTTTAGTTTCATAGCACGACCCTCATATTCTTTAATAACCGCTTATTAAGTTTTTTAAAAGCTCTTGTATATGCTCAGCAGTTATTATATAGTTTTAGATAATAAGCATAACGCAAATTGTCGATTAAAATTATAGACTATTATAACACAATATTGTATTTTTTGTCTTTAAAAATATTTTATAAAATACAAAATATGAACTAAACGCTAAATAAAGCCCTAAATCAATTATCAGTTACTAAAAATATTATTGTTTACGTTTTTTTCATAGCATTTAAAAATATAATAAGTGAATTATAATATTATATTATATTTTAATAAAGAAAGGATTTTTAACCTATGAAAAATTTTTATGATATTTCTGGTGAGGAAGCCCTAAAAGAATTGGATAGTGATGTTAAAAACGGGCTATCCGCTGCTTCTGCATCAGAGCGTTTAAAGAAGTATGGGCGAAATAAACTGGAGGGTAAAAAAGAGAAAACATTTTTCCAAATGCTTTTATCACAGTTCACTGATTTCCTTGTCATTATACTTATTATTGCCGCGATTGTTTCGATTGGTATGAAAGATTATACTGAGGGCATCGTCATAATAGCGATAGTAATTTTAAATGGCATACTCGGCGTTACGCAAGAAAATAAAGCAAGCAATGCCTTAAAGGCATTAAAAGAGCTTTCAAGCCCATTAGCAAAAGTATTGCGTGATGGCGCTGTTATAAAGATACAGTCGGATGAGGTTGTTCCCGGCGATATTGTATTTCTGGAAGCAGGGGATTATATTCCTGCAGATTTACGACTGATTGAAACAGTAAACCTCAAAATTGATGAATCTGCCCTTACTGGTGAATCGGTTTCAGCGGAGAAAAAAGTAGATGTTGTTTTGCCGGATAACGCCGGATTGGGAGACAGGGTTAATTGCGCTTATATGGGTACGGTTGTTACATATGGACGCGGAATGGGCGTTGTTTGCCATACGGGTATGAAAACACAGATGGGTAGTATAGCAGCAATGCTAGAAGATACAAAAGAGGGCACTACGCCTTTGCAAAACAAGCTTAACAGCTTTGGTAAGATCCTTGGTCTTGTCTGTCTTGCGATATGTTTGATCATTTTTGGAATAGGTGTTTTGCGTGGGCTTGAGCTTCAGGAGATGTTTATGATATCGGTTTCGCTTGCCGTTGCTGCTATTCCGGAAGGCTTGACCGTTGTTGTAACCGTTATTCTGGCATTAGGTATGCAGAAGATGGTAAAGGTTAATGCCATTGTAAAAAAGCTCAGCGCTGTTGAAACACTCGGAAGCACAACCGTTATATGCAGTGATAAAACCGGAACGTTAACGCAAAACAAGATGACAGTTTTAGAGATTTTTGATGGTTCGGCGTTTTATAATGTTTCAGGGACAGGATATTCCGTTGAGGGGGAAATAACAAATTCTGATTCAGGCGAAAAGTCGGAATCTGATCATTTGTCCAAAATCCTCACTGCCGCTGTTTTATGTAACGATTCTATATATAACAAAGAAGAACAACAAATAATCGGCGATCCAACAGAAGGCGCATTGTTGGTAGTTGGAGCCAAATACGGTGTTTCGTCAGACGAGTTAAAGGCCAAATACCCGAGGATTCAAGAGCTTCCGTTTGATTCAGACAGAAAGCTCATGTCCACATTCCATAATATAGACGGAAAAATAATAATGTTTACAAAAGGCGCGCCTGATGAGATTTTGCGCCGTTCAACATCTATTTATAAAGACGGCAGTGCACAGCAGATGACCATTAATCTACGGGAACAAGTTTTATCTGCAAACGAAACGTATGCAAAAAGGGCATTGCGCGTTTTGGGCGTTGCTTATAAAGAAATAGGTGATATAAAAGAAGCTGATTTAATAAATGCAGAGCAGGATTTAGTGTTCTGTGGTCTTTTGGGGATGATAGACCCGCCTCGTGACGAGGTCAAGACAGCTATTGAGGTTTGTAAAAACGCCGGTATCCAAGTCAAAATGATAACCGGTGACCACAAAGTTACCGCGGCTGCTATCGCAGAGCAAATCGGTATACATTCTCAAACGCCTGCAATCGATGGCAATGAAATCGAAAGCCTTTCTTCGGACGCTTTAAAGGAAAAGGTTAGAACGACAAATGTGTTTGCGAGAGTATCTCCGGAGCATAAGGTTCGTCTTGTCGAGGCCATAAAGGCGAATGGCAATATCGTTGCTATGACAGGCGATGGCGTAAATGACGCTCCGTCTCTGAAAAAAGCCGATATAGGTATAGCAATGGGCATAACAGGTACTGATGTTTCCAAAGAAGCAGCTGATATGATATTAACGGATGACAATTTCGCGACAATCGTTCGCTCTGTAGAAGAAGGACGAACGATTTATAATAACATTAAAAAAGTAGTCGGATATTTATTATCATGTAATATCGGAGAAATACTGCTTATTTTTATAGCTATGCTTGCAGGAATGCCTGTGCCGCTTGGGGCTATCCAGCTTTTATCAATAAACCTTGTTACTGACGCATTTCCGGCCTTTGCATTAGGTATGGAAGAAAAAGAGGAAGGCGTTATGAACAATCCTCCGCGCGACCCAAGAGAGCCTATTGTAAATAAACGTTTGCTTTCGCTCGTTTTGGCACAAAGCGTGTTTCTTGCTCTTTCTTGTCTCGGAGCATATATGTATGGCCATTTTATTATTGGGAACGAACAAACAGCGAGGACGATGTGTTTTGTAACGATTGTTCTGGAAGAACTTCTGCGTGCGTATTCTGCGCGTTCTGAGACCACTACATTGCTCCGTATGAATGTGTTTAATAATTCATTTTTAAATAAAAGTGTTTTAGCTTCAATAGCATTTTTGTTGTTAGCCGTTTATGTTCCATTTTTACAGCCTGTTTTTGATACCCACGCGTTGGAACTGACGCTTATGTTTACTTGTCTGGGATTTGCTATTTTTGCGGTAGCTGGTAATGAGATTTCCAAGGCCGTTGTAAAAAAAGTGTATAGCAAAGCTCGCTAATTAATTTAAAAAAAAGGGGAATGAGGCATGTTAAAAAGAAGTTTGTCTGTTTTATTGGCGTTCATTTTTACCATCTCCGCAACCGTAACTGCATATGCAGCGGATTATCCTTCCAATGCTATTATGCAAGGCTACCAAAATGCAGTCAATGCTAATGATCATGAAAAGATTATTTTATATGGCAGCCAAATAATAGATTTCTATAAAAATAGAAGTGATGACGACAAATTGAAGCTTAATGTCACAACGCCAAAGTATAGGGCTATGGCTCTTAGTTATGAAGTGTTTTGCCGATGGGACGAATGCATGAATATGTGGTCAAAGTATGAATATTATGCGAAAAAGAAGGGTTGGGACGATGCCGTGCGCGAAGCCGTCAGCAGGCAAACTATAGTAAACGGATATCGCCTTCAGGTGTTCACAAATGCCCCAATATCCTCAATACCGTTTAACAATGGCAAATATGAGCCAAAGGCGGGCATATATTTTGGAAAACCATGTAATACGTATGAAAAGTTTATGCCTGATAAGCCCAGTTCTATGATCTCCACTTATGGCACGTATGGAGCTGGGGATTTGGTTATCCCAGATGATGTAGAAGACAAAATACTTTTAGTAAACTGGAACATCCCTGAAAACAACTATGGCATTTTGTCTCAGATTCCGTCTCAGGCGGATTATATACGCACGATGGCAATAAGGTTCAGAGATTATGGGAAGCCGGTTTTGCTTAGATTTGCGGGAGAAATGAATGTGTGGGAACCGCGCCCCGATCCGACTATTTATAAAAATGCATTCATTGCCGTTGCAAACGTAATGCGTGCAAATGCTTCGAACGTTGCCATGGTTTGGGCGCCGACCGATGTATCTGCTTTTGGTGTCAACATAAACGATTTTTATCCGGGGGATTCATATGTCGATTGGGTTGGTATATCGTCATATACGGACTATAATTTCCTGGGCAAGAATGATAATAATGACTTTACAAATGCAACATTCTTTAGCAGTAAATATGCAAATCCGTTTACGCATATGGAGGAAGTAGTAAAAGCATACGGCGGGCGCAAGCCTATTGTATTGACAGAATCGGGAGTTTCCCATTATTCCACCGTCACGGGAGAGGATTTTACAAATTGGGCCTCAAAAACGCTGTCTATGCTGTATTATTACATGCCGATGATATATCCGCAAATAAAGGGCATTGTCCATTTTGATGTTCGTCTTCAGGGCAGGCGTCTTTATTATGATTTAGCCGGAGTTCCTGCGTTGCAAAAGGTATATAACGAGGCAATAAAGTGGCCATCATATTTGCCTAGTATGTCTGCAACTTGTAATACCGCATACGAGAAGCTTACAAACCGTACATCAAACGGCATTATTAACTTATATGCTTATGCGGCTTTTAATACATCAAATCCGCTTAAAGTTGCTTTTTATTTAAACGGCGCCCTGCTTCATGAAACAACCCAGATTCCGTATAAATTTTCATTGAATATGCAAAAAAGAAGCCCTGGCGAATATACGTTGGAGATCAAAGCGTTTGATGGAGGAAAACTCCTTGAAACAAAAGCATTTAAGCTAATCAGGCCTCAAGACCCTGTTTTAAAATAATCAATAAATTACACACTATAAAAGGGGGCTTTAGCCCCCTTTTACTATATATTATAACAATTCTCCATAACGTCTTACATACAAGCCTTTCAAAATCGTTACAAGGATCATATATGCGAAAATAATGCCAATAAGCCATGGGAAATAGAACACGGGCATCGCTGCCATGTGTAGATCTTTTGCAACCGGTAGATATGGTATAAGCGTTCCGACAGCAACGGCTACAGTTGTAAAGAAAAGCACAGGGAATGATGCTCTGCTTTGAATAAACGGTATCTTTGGAGTTCTTATCATGTGTATGACCAAGGTTTGCGACCATAATGATTCCACAAACCATCCTGCATTAAATAACGCCATAAATAATGCGTTGTTAACACCGGGAGAACCAAATGGACCGCCGCAAACAGCCGGGCATATAACAAAGAACATAACAGCATACGTGGCTATATCAAAGATCGAGCTCGTCGGGCCTATCCAGAGCATAAATTTACCGATTGAAGAAGCATCCCATGTTCGGGATTTTTTGAGATAATCTTCATCTATATTATCCCACGGTATTGATATACATGATATATCATAAATTAAATTCAGAATCAAAATCTGTATCGGCAACATAGGCAGAAATGGCAGAGCAGCACTCGCGACCAAAACAGAAAACATATTTCCAAAGTTCGAGCTGGCTGTCATCTTTATATATTTTATGATGTTTCCGAACGTTCTTCTGCCCTCAATAACGCCTTGCTCCAAAACCATAAGGTCTTTTTCCAAAAGTATTATATCGGCGGACTCCTTAGCGATATCCACAGCTGTGTCAACAGATATGCCAACATCAGATTCCTTCATAGCGGCGGCATCGTTAATGCCGTCTCCCATGAAGCCGACTGTATGGCCGTTTTCCCTCAAACATTTTACTATACGAACCTTTTGCATAGGAGAGAGCTTTGAAAACACATTTGTTGTCTCGACTGCTCTAGCCAAATGCTTATCGCTCATTTTTTCTATTTCCGAACCCAAAAGGCAGTTATCAACTTCCATCCCAACTTGTTCACAAATACAGCGCGTGACAGCATCATTATCGCCCGTTAAAACCTTAACGCCAACTCCGTATTCTTTAAGAGCTTTTATGGCCTTTTCAGCGCTTTCCTTGGGTGGATCAAGAAATGCAAGATATCCCATCAAAACCATATCAGATTCATCAGCGACGGAAAAAACGCCTACGGTTGCCGGGTTTGTCTTTTGCGCTATAGCGATGACTCTCATACCGTCTGAATTGAGGTCATCCACTGTTTTTAGAATTTCTTCTTTAATCTCATCAGTCAGCGGTTCAACTTTGCCTTCGTATTCAACATAGGAAGAAACGGAGAGCATCTCTTCAACCGCGCCTTTTGTTATAAGCTGGGTTTTTCCGCTTTCATCCGCAACAACGACGCTCATACGTCTGCGGTTAAAATCAAACGGAATTTCATCAACCTTTCTATATCCAACGCAAAGCTTTTTCATTTCTATTTTCTTAGCGTATTTTAAGATCGCCTTGTCCATAAGGTTTTTAAGGCCGGTTTGATGATAGCTGTTTAAAAAAGCATGGCGCAAAACTCTAACGTCTTCATCGCCTTTTATGTTTAGGTGGTATTCTAAAACAACCTTGTCTTGTGTTATTGTTCCTGTTTTGTCAGTACATAGTATGTCCATCGCGCCAAAATTCTGTATAGCGCTTAAATTTTTTACGACTGTCTTTTTCTTCGCCATATTAACCGCGCCTTTTGCAAGGTTCGTCGTAACGATCATAGGCAACATCTCAGGCGTTAGGCCAACGGCGATGGAAAGGGCAAACAAAAATGCTTCAAGCCAGTCTCCTTTAGTAAAGCCATTGACGAACAACACAATAGGCACCATGATCATCATAAACCGAATGAGTATCCATGATACGGAGTTTACTCCCTTTTCAAAGCTTGTGATGACCTTTTTCCCCATAATAGATTGAGCCATGGATCCGAAAATGGTGTTATCCCCAACAGCAATCGCCATACAAACGGCCGAACCGCTTATTACATTTGTTCCCATAAAAGCTAGATTATCCGCTTCTAAGGGGTTTGATATTCGCTTTTCGTTTTTATGATTAAATTTTTCAAATGGTTCGCTTTCGCCTGTCAATGATGCTTGGCTTATAAACAAGTCTTTAGACTGCAAAATTCTTACGTCTGCGGGAACCATATCCCCTGCTGCAAGATGAATAATATCGCCAACGACAACATCTTTTAACGGAATTTCTGTTCTGCCTTCCTCTTTACGCTGGACAGCTGTCGTCGTTTTAACCATAGAGCTGAGCTTTTCAGCGGCTTTGTTTGAACGGGCTTCCTGAACAAACCGCAGCGTTCCGCTAATAAACACCATTGTAAGAACTATAACCACCGAGGTGTAATTCCGTTCGTTTATAGGCACGACTGCAACGTCTGTAATAAATGAAATAACAGCAAGTGCAAACAAAACAACGGTGAATGGGTTAATATAAGCTTCGCAAATGAGTTTAAATACAGAGTCTGCCTTTTGATGCGTGATTTGGTTTTCGCCGTATTCATCGCGCATCTCATCTATCATTTCTTCATCATAGCCCTTTAGAGAGTTTTTGTATTCTTCAAATAGATCGTCACAATCCATTTTAGAGGCTGCGATAAGACGGGCTTTTGTCTTTTCCAGTTCAAGTTTTACACGATTAATATTATTTTTTTTCATGTCCAATCCTCCTTTAAGTCAAAATTTCTAATTTTAAAACAAAATTAGGCTTAAAGTAAGGCATAAATAGCTTAGTATAAAAACGGTTTACGAAAGAATGGATACCACAGATTCAATATCGGCATAGATTGAAACATTAATGCATGTGGCATATTCTTTCGCTTTCGCTTATAAGGATTTATGCCACTACTGCCACCATCATCCATTCTTCTCACCACTCTTTCAAAAATTTTATATGTATACTGCAAACAAATAAGCAAAAAGACTTTCGCTATGCCAACATTTATTATACTACCACATTATTCAATAAAAAAAAACAATTTTTAAATAAAATTTGATTGTATTAATTGTTTTTAAAAATATTGGTCTAAAAAATAAAAACGGATACCGTTTAAAGGTATCCATTTTTGTTTATAAAAAGGTATTATTTTCCAACGATAGCCCTGAAATCTTCATAACGAGAAGCCCAAAGCTCGCTTTGTTTTGGCTCATAAATTGCCGGGACGGTGGAGTTTCTTACAACGTCGCGGGCTTCGCTTAAATCCTTGATAGCGCCCATAGCTATGAGCTGAACTGCTATGTTGCCAAGAGCAGTTGCTTCTGAAGGGCCAGCAGAAATAGGAAGATTGCAACAATCGGCCGCCATTTGAGTAAGCAGCTTGCCCTTTATACCGCCTCCAACAATATAAATATTGTTGTATTTTTTGCCTGTTATTTCTTCAAGCTCGTGAAGCGTATATCTATATTTCATTGCAAGGCTTTCATAAATGCAACGAGTGATCTCCCCTGCTGTTTGCGGAACGTATTGATTTGTTCTTTCGCAGAAGCTTCTTACCTTTTCATGCATATTGCCCGGTTTTAAAAACTCTGGCGCATCAGGATCAACAAAGCATTTAAGAGGTTCGCATTTTAATGCATTGCCTTCAAACTCAGGATAATCAATATCTCTGCCTTCTATACGCTGGCATTGGCGCTTTGTCTCTTGAATAAGCCATAAGCCCATTATATTTTTAAGAAAACGGATTTTCCCTCCAAAACCGCCTTCGTTTGTAAGGTTTGCTTTTGATGATTTTTCATTGATAACAGGCGTTGGGCTTTCTGTTCCAAACAATGACCATGTTCCGCAGCTGACATAAATAAAGTCATCTTCTTTCGCAGGAACAGCAACGACAGCGCTTGCGGTATCATGAGAAGCTACTGAAACAACATTTGCAGGCTTTATATCAAGCTCCTTGCAAAGTTCATCCGAAAGCTGACCATAAAGCGTTGCAGGAGGCTCAATTTCGCATAAAATGTGTTTTGGTATACCCATCTTCTCAAGAAGCTCAAAATCCCAATCCTTTTTGTATGGATTAAGCATTTGAGATGTTGAAGCGATTGTATATTCTGTTTTTTTCTGATTTGTTAATAAATAAGCGAATAAGTCCGGCATAAATAATATTTTATCAGTTTTAACGAGCAATTCCGGTTTATTCTTTGCAAGATACAAAAGCTGGAACAGCGTGTTAAACTGCATAAACTGAATACCGGTGAGGTCATAAAGCTCTTCCTTTGGAACGATTTTAAAAGCTTCTTCCATCATATTATCAGTTCTAGAATCTCTGTAATGAACAGGATTTTCCAACAGCTTTCCATCAAAGCCGATAAGCCCGAAGTCAACGCCCCATGTATCAACACCTACGGACTCAAAGCCTTCCGAATCATAAGCCTTTTTTAATCCAGTCTTTACCTCAGAGATCAACGTGGGCAAATCCCAATAGAGAGTGCCGTCAACAGTTATAGGGGTGTTTTCAAAACGGTGGATTTCCTTTAATTCAATAGTCTGTCCGTTAAATTCTCCTATTATGGCACGTCCACTGGAAGCCCCAAAATCAAATGCTAATACCTTTTTCATAAATAAACCTCCTGTATGTAAAACTAATAATCAAAATATTATTGTTATTTTATCATACATCATACGTTTGTTCAACAATAATTATGATGACTGTTGATTTCGAAGGAATGTTATTGTATAATCCATGTAAAGAAAGATAGGGGAGGGGTTTTCGTTGAAAAAGGCGCTAGCAATGGTAGAATACAGTACAGTTTCGTCCGGCATAAAGGCTTGCGATTTGATTGCAAAAACCTCATTGGTGGAAATACTAGATGCAAAAACCGTGTGCCCTGGTAAATTTTTGATATTGTTTTGCGGTGAGATTAGTGCAGTGCGGGCATCATATGAAGCGGTCGGGCATATTTGTTCCGAAAACAGAATAGACGGCTTTGTTTTGGCAAGCCCTCATGATTCCATTATCCCTGCAATAAATGGGCAACTAAATAAAGCCATTGACGCCGCATTAGGCGTTGTTGAGACGTATTCCGCAGCATCAGCCATAACAGCAGCAGACATAGCTGCCAAATCCGCATATGTGGACTTGGTCGAGATCCGCGTGGCAGAAGATATGTGCGGAAAGTCTTACATAATGTTTACCGGCGATATTGCAAACGTTAGCGCTGCGCTGGATTGTGTAAAAACTTCAATTAGTAAAGCAGGAATGCTTTTGGATGCTGTTATGATAACAAAGCCCGACCAAAAAACGATTAGGGCTATTTTGGGCGGACGTGGGCAATAGCATAAAGTGACATAAACAAATAGTCAATTAAGCAATAAAAAATGGCTGCTAGCAGCCATTTCGGGTGTCGGCAACAATTGCCTGCGCCGTTTGTTTATGATATTTTTTAACTAATATATTTTTTCATATTTTTTAATGCGCTTTTTTCAAGGCGCGAAACTTGCGCCTGGGATATGCCTATTTCCGTAGCGACTTCCATCTGAGTTTTTCCTTCAAAAAATCTTAGGTTTAAAATATGTTTTTCCCTATCATTGAGCCTTTTCATCGCTTCATTAAGAGAAATGTTTTCAAGCCAAGAATTGTCTGAACTTTTCTCATCGCTAACCTGATCCATAACGAAAACGGCATCATTTCCATCATGATAAACCGGCTCAAACAATGAAATCGGGTCTTGAATCGCATCCAGCGCAAACAGTACGTCCTCCCGGGGCATACCAAGTTCCTTTGCTATTTCATCTATAGTCGGTTCTTTTGAATTTTTGCTTATAAGCCGTTCCTTGACCTGCAACGCTTTGTATGCCGTGTCTCTTAAAGATCTGCTCACTCTTATAGAGTTGTTATCGCGTAAGTATCTACGGATTTCGCCGATGATCATAGGTACGGCGTAAGTTGAAAACTGCACTCCGTGGCTCACATCAAAGTTATCAATGGCTTTGATAAGCCCGATGCAACCAACCTGAAATATATCATCAACAAACTCCCCACGGTTGTTAAACCTTTGTATAACGCTTAAAACAAGACGCAGATTTCCGTATATATATTCCTTCCTTGCTTCCTCGTCACCTTGAAGGATTCTGTCGAACAAAGCTTTTTTCTCATTTTTTTTGAGAACGGGCAATTTAGAAGTGTTAACTCCGCATATCTCCACCTTATTCGTATACATAACAAATCCCTCCGTCAGCGATTACTTATATATAAAATCATTGCCCTTGGAGGGTAATTTATACAGGGGAATAATTGGTAAAATAAAATTTAATTTAGGTATTGACAAAAAGAAATTTATGATATATTATTTAGACAGTTATATAATTATTAAATATTAAAATTATATAAATATAGAAAAGAGGTGTTTGATATGAATGAAGCATGGTCAGCATTATCTGACCCAACCCGAAGGGGCATTTTAGAATTGCTCAGAAAATCTGACTTGACAGCCGGGGAGATTGCCGAAAATTTTAATATAAGTAAGCCTTCCATAAGCCACCATTTGAATATACTAAAAAACTCAAATCTTGTTAGTGCGCAAAAGATGGGCCAGCAAATAGTGTATTCCATTAACACAACTGTCTTTCAAGATATTATGGAATTTATTGCTAAATTATCAAAAAAGGGAGAGAATGAAAAATGAAAGTTGTCAAAAATATGCTTGTTGTTACGATAATTAATTTATTGGCGATTATAGCCGTAACGCTTCCGCTGCCCAATACTGTGCCTACACATATGAATTTTCAAATGGTTATTGACGGATATGGAACTAAATGGGTGATAGTATTGTTTGGGCTGCTTCCTATTATTTTAGTATTTCTAATGCAGTTATATTTTACAAAAATGAAAAATACAAAAGCTTATAAACAAAAATACAAAAACGCCGAGGAAAACACCGGACTGGAAAAAAAGATATTACCAATTATAATATTATTTATTACTTTAATGACATGGCTTCCCGCTTTTATTGCGTGCAATTATAATAATGCCGATGCAATCTTTAATATTCCTATTTTTCTTATTGTTGGTATGCCGATGGGGCTTTTAATGGTGTATCTAAGCAATTTTATGGGAACGATAAGGTATAACCGCTATTTTGGTGTTCGCACACCGTGGACTCTGCGAAATGAAACAGTCTGGAAGAAAACACATCGCATTAGCGCATACACGGGGGTTGTGGGCGGAATAATCATTTTAGTGTGTTCGGCTGCCGCATTTTTTATAGATTCATTTGTTGTGTTCTTCTCCGGTCTTTTCACTGGTATAATATTAGTTGCAATAATCCC
>CAYVCG010000013.1:0-2627 GCA_964449985.1 uncultured Defluviitaleaceae bacterium | reverse complement strand
AATATTATTCCTTCCAATCAAAGCAAGCTCTGTCTGTCATTACAGAATTAATATATTGTGCTACTTTTTTATGCTCAGGATTGGTCATATAATTCGCTAAATCCTGTTCAGAGTTAAATAGGCTATCAAGAGCGAGCTTTCTGTCGCTTGTGCTGGCGTGGTCGATATAAACTTTCATATCAATAATTTCAGGGACAACACCCTTTAACGCCTCCAAATCAGCCTTGATTTTTAATGCGTGAGATTGTTTTTCCTCATCGGAAAATCCTTCTTTAAAATTCCATGCAACAATATGTCTTATCATTTTTTTTACACTCCTTATCGCAGTAATGTTCATAATATATAATAAACCATCTCATTTTTTGTATCCCTAAAACCGTATTTTTCATATATTGATCTACCCATTTCAGTAGCATTTAACAATATTTTAGAACAGCCATGTTTTTTAGCTTCATCAACAGTTAACTCAAAGAGTTTTGTTGCGATTCCTTTGTTTCGGTATTTGGGATAAGTATACATATTTCCAATATATGCGACATGACCATTCGGACAACTTTTGTTGGGAGGAAGCGTATAAAACGACACTCCGCTTGTAGCGATGATTTGCGTCCCATCAATAGCCAACCATGAAGCAAAACTACCATTCTTGATTGAATTCAAAAAATATTGCTCGTTGTTTTTATATATAATGTCTTTTTCGTTTTGGCTAATTATACTGGTTGCTTCAACCAAAAAATCCATACGAATGTGTGCAAGTGCACTGCAATCATTAATAGTTGCTTTCTTGTATTCTACCATAATACATACCTTCTTATTATAAAATAAGTCTGCACAATGTGCCACAAGCTGATAAATTTATCATTTAACAGCTTTCATAAAGACTATGGCGTTAGTAGCCATTTTAGAATTATAAAAGATTTTGCTTACACAATTAGAGAACAACGAAATCCTCTTGACGCATAATAGGACTCTGCTCCGTTATGATAAACAAAAACATGGTTATATCTTCGATCACAGAAAAGGGCGCCTCCAAGTTTTCTGATTTCATCTGGCGTTACAACCCAACTTGAAGTTTTGGTATCGAACGCACCCAACTTTTGTAACTGCCGATATTGCTCTTCGGTTAAAATTTTAATGCCATAATTAGCAGCCATATCCATAGCATTATTTTCGGGTTTATTCGTTTTTCTCGAATCAAGAGCGGCTCTGTCATAGCAAAGGCTTCTGCGACCGATTGGGCTTTCTGTTGAACAATCATAAAAAATGTATTCGTCTGTTTTTTGGTCATACCCAACGACATCAGGCTCGCCGCGGGACTGTTCCATTTCGTTAAGAGACCACAGTTTTTCGCTGTTATTAAATAGTCTATCCTGCAATTTGGTCCAAACGAGTCCCTCGTGACGATTCATGTTTTTTTCAAAACGTGCTTTTAGTACGATGATTAATTCATCGGCTTGCTTTTTTGACAATGACTGGGACATGGCTTCTTCTCCATTCGCATAAATAATCCTTATTATGCTCATATCCACATAAATTATAATTATAATCTATACGAAAAAAGCCGTTAATTCTCATTCGACAGCTTTTACACCAATATAGCCAACCAAGGATATATTCATATTGCTTATAGAAAACAATTGCTTAGGATGCTACCTATCACCATTTTTGTTCTTTGATTTTGCTTGACCAACACCAGCAACTACCGCCATGATAGCACCAGTAATGGCTGCCACAACTGTAGCATCAATTTCAAAAAACAATCCACTAATAAGCCCTAGTATAACACCAATCACTACACCAACGATGACGTAAATGACGAAGCTCTTTATATTCATGTGATTTTCTCCTTTCCGCAAATAATATAAATTTCATTCTATGTACGAAAAACTATGCCTTGTGTGAGTCAAAAAAGCTAACGGATGGTTATGATAATAATATTCAGCTATTTTGTAATATCTAAACCCATTTCTCCCACTATGACAGTCCCATCTTTTAATGAAATAAATGGTGAAAATTCAACATTTTCATTATTGTATGTCAAACGAATTGTGGCATCTGGAAAAATATCACTTACATTACACTGAATTATGAACGGACGACACTCATTTTCTTCATATACCAATGATGAGTTCATCGTCTCTATATCATTTTTATACAACGATATGTTAGTGCTTGGATATCTGGGTATAACAAGATAGTATTCACCCTGTGAAAAATAGTGCGTTGGTATGTTTTCGCTATCTAAATAGTTTTCAACATAAAAAGATAAATCAGCTAACGTATCATATCCTAAATATGCCACTGCATAAAGTTGGTTCTCCGTAAATGGTATGGCTTGAGACTTGCTTGATGTAGAATCAGAATAGTTCAGTTCATTTTGATTTTTAGAACATCCCGAAAACAACCCAACAAAAATCATCATTACTGCTAAATATACTGTTGCTCGTTTCATTGATAAATGCCCCCTGTTGTATAAATAATCTTCATAATAAACATCGAAAGCTATGTCCTTGCAAGTCGAAAGAGCTAACAGAAGGTTATGTTCATAGTCTCACTATAAACAGAAGTCATCAATCACACAAACTCAACTATCACTATCTCGTTTCCGTCAATATCGCTTAGGCGAA
>CAYVCG010000012.1:17505-36524 GCA_964449985.1 uncultured Defluviitaleaceae bacterium | reverse complement strand
GAAAGTATAAATGGTGTTGATGAATCGTATGTCAAGTGGTCTCCACGGCGTTGCTGTTTAACAACCCATGAGTTCGGATCGCCTTTAACGGTATCACGTGCTCCTGTAGAACCGCGGTAAATCGTCATATCTCTCATAACATCATAAGAATCAATAAGGATTTGTTCATCTCCAAAGGATTCATATAAAGACCAAGGAACCATAACGCCAGCATCTGCCCAGCCGGAACAGCCGTATTGAGAACCTCTGTTATCGCCGCCAAGCGGAACTGTATCAGGAACAGCGCCACCCTGATTGTAATAAATCTGGGAATCACGCATATCCTGCATCCACTTCATAAGGAAAGCGGCTACATCCATATTATAAGCAGCTGTGCCGGAGAATACCTGTGCATCTCCTGTCCAACCCATACGCTCATTACGCTGTGGACAGTCTGTAGGGACGAAAAGATAATTTCCTCTTTGGCCCCATTGAATATTTTCTTGAAGCTTGTTTACAAGCTCGTTGGAAGAATCAAAGTCGCCTGTTATAGCCGGAGTATTTGTAAGCACCAAACCGTTAACAGCGAGGATTTCCGGCAAGGTATCAACGTTTTCTTTAGGTATAGTTATAATAACATAGCGGAAACCGTTAAATGTAAACCTTGGGGTGTAAGTTTCGCCGTTGGGGTCGCCTTTAAGGGTATATGAAGTAGTATTATATGCTGTGCGATAGTTTGCGTTGTATGGATAGCCGTCCCAGTCTGCTATTTCTGCGCCACGAATGTTTATTTCCACACCGCGAGCACCCTTAACCGTAATCTGAGGAACACCAACCATGTTTTGGCCTAAGTCATAAACATAGTCTATAACGTTGCTGTCAACAAGATTAACGCCGTTTTGAACCTTTGTGCAAACCTTTGGATTATCAAGGTTAAGCGCCGGAATAATTCTTTCCACTACAGCCAAAGGCCCTTTTTGAGCGCTTAATTTGAATTTGGTCTGCAAGTTATAGAAATAACCATTGGCATTGTTATTGTTTTTAAGGGCGACAGCGGTTGTATAACTTGGTGGGTTTTTAACGCCTGCGTTAACCCAACCCGCTGCGGCAAACCCAGGCATATCCCAACCTGGCATTTCCATAGTGGCGTCATAAATTTCGCCGTCCATAAAATCTGCGTTTATAATAGGTGATTTGTCTGTAAAGCTCCATGTATTGTCGGTTTTGACAACAACCTCTGTAGAGCCATCGGTATATTCGACCTCAATAAAAGCCAGCATATCGCCGAGAGCGCCGCTGTTTTGTGCGCCGCTATAACCGTTGTAGGAAGCATACCAGCCCTTGCCGATGTATGCGCCAATGGCGTTTGCGCCTGGGCGAAGCATGTTGGTTACGTCAAATGTTTGATACATAATTCGCATTGTAAATTCTGTAAAGTTAGGATTGAAGTAGCTGTCGCTAACCTTTTCTCCGTTTATGTATGCCTCATAAACACCACGGGCAGTAGCATACATGCGGGCTTTTTTAATTGTTTTGTCGGTTGGGAGACTAAATTCTTTACGAAGCATAGTCGCTGCAACAGATTGGGTAAGCTTATACTGGCCGGAAATTAAAAGCTTATTGGGTGTTCCGGGAACTATTGTTCCGAAGGAAGCCATCTTGGAATCCGGATTAGAGAAGTCGTCGGATGTATAGACTGTTGTTCCGTTATTGTTAACAACAAAGCTGTCTATCAATACAGATGCGTCTTTATCAACTTTAAAGCCGTATTGATTCATATACCATCTTCTTGGAGCGTTGCTTGGTGTGCTAGAAAGTGTTGCAGAAGCTGTTGAAAAAGCTCCGCCAAGCTTTGCAATGCCAACAGTATTAGCTGTTGTTGAGGTTTGAGTGATTTTAAGTGTATAGGTATCCCTCTTTGCTATTTCTGTGTTTGCAACAACTGTTTCCGGAATGTTATAGGTGGTTTTGGTGGTAGTAGTGTTTTCATAGTTTTCTCTAATAGTTATTGTTGCAGGGAATTTTGAAAAATTAACCTCTGCAAAAGCGTATGTAAGTTTGTTGCGAGCGGCGTAAACAACTGTAAATTTGTCGCTTCCGCCTTCTGGAATAGAGAAATTAAACTGGATTGAATAAGCAGAAACCGCTTGCGGATTCCATGTTCCGGAGTTATTCGCTGCGGAATGCGGATTTCCTATCCATTGAATGCCTTCCGGCCATTCGGATTGGTCTGTCGTTAAGAAAGCTGTTGTAAAAGTGGCAGTGTCAGAAATGATTTCTTTGCCGTTAGCATCTTTAATTGTCACGCGCCAGAAGTAGTCAGTCTTAGATTTTATTGCATCTGCATCGCCAGTGCTGCCATAGGATACGCCTGTGGATTTATCGGTTTCGACAAGGCCACTGTCCCACACTACATCTGTGAATTCAGCATCTTTAGCAACAAATACGTGATAAGCTGTTTGTTTTTGGCCACGGGCAGATGATGCCAGTTTCCAACTGAAAACAGGAGTCTTGCTGTCAATGCCAAACGGGTTTACCATGTAGTCCACCCTCAGATCCTCTAGGGCATCAGAGCCGTTTGTAATAACGGGGGTGTTAGGAAAATCCGCGGCTGTGGCCGTGGTTGCAAACGGCAGGCTAGAGCATGTCATAACTGCCGCCAGAAAAAGTGCGGTAAATTTTTTCTTTTTCATAATAGGCTCTCCTTTTTGCTTTATATTTTTAATTCGGCGCTCTTTTCTATTAAAAAAATACCTCTCTCCTTTCCATATCAAGAGCACAACATCTACTGTAAATTATAAATATGGTTTGTGCAAAAGTCAATAAAATTAACAAAACTGACGATGAATTATCAAATAATTGCATAATATTTTAAGAATAAACAGACAAATAAATGTTAAAATTTTATACTTGGCAATGGTGCATAATTCAATATTTTTGCATAAAAAGTTAGCGCAGGCGGCGGGACTTGCGTTCCCGACCACCAATTTTGGCGTGCTTTTTTCCAAAATGGAATGAGGGAACGCGTTTTGTCCCGCAATTTTTGAGCAAAAATTACTTTTGCACCATTGCACTTGAAAACTGTATTTGGCGTTGACATGCTTGGGAATAATGGTATAATCTATGAAAATACTGATTATTGGAGGAAAACCATGGCTCTTGACGGCATAGCGGTTTCTAATATCATAAACGAACTTAATACCACTATTGTTGGTGGAAGAATTGATAAGATTTCACAGCCAGAACGCGATGAAATTATCCTTTCTATAAGAAACAGCGGAAGAAATTATAAGCTGCTTGTTACGGCATCTCCATCATTTCCGAGAGTGTGTCTAACAGAGCAAAGCAAGGAAAACCCGATGAAGGCTCCTCTTTTTTGCATGGTATTGCGCAAATATATCGGAGGCGGTAGGATAGTAAATATACAGCAGCCCGGCTTCGAACGTATTATTATTTTTAAGATAGAAGCGATAAACGAAATGGGTGATTTTTGTACAAAGCGCCTGATTATAGAATTGATGGGAAAGCACAGCAATATTATTCTTGTTGGTGATAATGACGAGATTTTGGATTCTGCCAAGAGAATATCGCATGAAACCAGCTCTGTGCGTGAAGTTCTTCCCGGAAAGCAATACGTTGCACCGCCTTCTAAGGACAAGAAAAACCCTTTGGAATTAACAGAAGAACGCTTTATGTCAGAATTCGAAACAAATACCGGGGCGATTCAAAGCTTTATTTATCAATCCTATAGCGGCATAAGCCCAGTTATGGCCAGTGAGATTTGCTATAGGGCAGGTGTTGATCCATCGGTGCATTGTTCTCAGCTTTCTGACGATGAAAAACAGGCGGTTTTTATGCAATTTGATTTGTTGATGCTTTCAGTAAAGCGATCGCTTTATGACTGCTGTGTCTTTTTTAATGAAAAAGGTGGGTTATTGGATTTTTCGAGTGTGGAGATGCGACAGTTTTCAGCTCTGAATCAAAAACGTTTTCATTCCATTTCAGAGTTGCTGGAGTTTTTCTATGCGGAAAAAGATACAGGCTATAGGCTTTCTCAAAAGTCATTCGATTTAAAACGCCTTGTTCAGGCAAATATAGAGCGTTGTGTCAAGAAAAAGGATTTGCAGGCAAAGACGTTAAAAGATATTGAAAACAGAGATTTGTTTAAGACATACGGAGAGCTTTTAACGGCCAATATATATTCCGTCGAAAAAGGGGCTAAGAGCTTCACAACGATAAACTATTATGACGAAACCATGCCGGACATCACGATCCCTCTTGATCCGCAAAAGACTGCAACGGAAAATGCACAGAAATATTTCAAGCGCTATAACAAGGAAAAACGTACGTTTGCCGCAATGCAGGAGCAGATAGTGCAAAACGATAACGAGCTTAAATACTTGGAAGAGGTTTTGGTCTCCATACAAAATTCGGAGGATGAATCGGATTTTGAAGAAATACGACAGGAACTGGCAGAAGGAGGTTTTGCAAAGCGTAAGTCTGTTAAAAAGTGGTCAGTGCGTCAAAAGAAGACAAAGCCTTATTGCTATGTTTCTAGCGATGGATTTAATATATTTGTTGGTAAAAATAATAAGCAAAACGATGAGCTTACGTTAAAAATCGCCTCGGGAAGCGATATTTGGCTGCATACAAAGGATGTTCCCGGCTCTCATGTTATTATAAAAACCGAGGGCAAGCCTGTTCCGGATTCAACGTTGAATGAAGCAGCTATGCTTTCAGCTTTTTATAGCAAGGCGAGATCAAGTAGCGGCGTTGCTGTGGATTATACGCTTAAAAAACACGTAAAAAAACCCGGCGGTGCAAAGCCGGGCATGGTTATTTATGATAATCATAAAACGGCGTATGTTACGCCGGATGAAGGCTTTATAAAAGCAATGAAAACGCTGTAACAATCGTATGTCAGTTCTCAGCCAGAGCTGGCTCGTGTTCGTGGGAACCGACCCAGATATATCTGTTTATTAAAAATGAGATGATGACCCCGACAGCGGTTTCTATTATCCTTGTGATGGAATAAATATAAGCCTCACTGCCGTTTTCCAAGCTTCCATGAGTCAAAAGTATTATAAGCACGACAACGGCACAAATAGCGCAAGCATCTCTTTGCGATATAAAATCGCATATAACGACGCCAGCAACAACAGCAAGCGTTGAAAGGATTATTCTTATAATATCATTCGGAAAAAACATGTTCACCCAAAGAAATATTATGCCTAAAGCGCCGCCGATACCCGTTCCAACAAGCCTGGCCTTGCCTATTTCAAGGGATTTCATAGGTGTGTCCTGCATAGAAACAATGGCGGCAATGCAGGCATATGCAGGCCATTTATAATTTAAGATAAGCCCAAGCAACAGGCAAATAAATATCGCTATAGCGGTTTTTGTTGTTCTCATGCCAAGTCTCAAGTTTTTAGACATTATTTTAATCTTCATAGTTACCCCCGAAAAAAATTATGCATTTAAAAAAAGTAATTTCTGAGTATGATTTATGAATTTAAATGAGTAAAGAAACTGATAGTAAACACATTTTCTAGATAAATCCAAAACTAGATATAGACAAACGCTTTAAAATGTAGTATCATAAAAGCGTCTAGTTTCACCCCCCCTAGCATGATTCTAGACGTTGTATGTTTATCATTTTTGGTTAGTTTGTGCTTAGCGCATATGCTAACTAATAAGTTCATAAAACATACTTCCCTTTTCTTCTTGCCCGATAGTGTTATTGTCTATCGGGCTTTTTTTAAACAAATGCGGACAACTGTCCGTAATGAACAAAAGATAACCATAAGTCATTAACTTTAAAAAAGGAGGAACTGTTTGTGGAGCAGCAAAAAACATCGGATGGTGGCAAATTGACGCAAAAGAAAGCCATAACATTTGGCGATAGGCTTAGAGCCGCCCGGGAAGCCGCAAAGAACACACAAACTGAGCTTGCGGCTATGCTTAATGTTTCACAGCAAACTATAGCAAGCTGGGAATCCAACAGAACCGAGCCAAATATACAGGCTATTATGATGCTTGCGGAATATTTCTGCATAAGCTCGGACACTTTGTTGTATGGCGATATTGAGGCGATAGTGCGCGAGGTTGAGCTTATAGAGCCAATACTTGAGATGTTTAGCGTTATCAGGCCTGGTATAAGTAAGTCACAAATAAAGCACGTTCGCCCGTATATAGACCAAATGCTCGAAGAACTTGATAAAAGTATATACTTAGATTAAATCACCATTATGTCAAACCTATGTTGCTGCCCTGCGCTATATATCTTTATAACCGCTTCTTTTTCACGGTCGCTTATTTTTCTTTTCAATTCTTTTTCGACAAAATTAAACAATAACTGGCTATTAAGCGCCGTAACCTTTGCCATTGTCTTTTGCTTGAGTTGGCTTAAATTAAAGGTGCTTATTTGAAGGTTTGCTTTTTTGACGATCTTAAATATCTCCGCTGTATATATTGCATCGTTTAACGCATCATGAAAATCTATGCCCAAAACTATGTCCATGCTTTCAACTGCCGATTTTAAACCGATGCTGTTGTTTGAAGGTCGCTTTAAATGCTCCGAGGCCAGTTGCTGAACGTTTACATATTTGCGCGTTAAAAGCTTATTATTCAAGTTGTAATACAAGATATTGCTGTAAAGTGCTTTGATGTCATTTGTTCCCCATGCGCAAAGCACGTTTTTGCCGCCGCCTATAAACGATGTGAATTCTTTATACACTTCATCAAAAAATCTCTCGTTTTCAAAATCGCCGATGGATAAACCGGTTATCTTTTCAACAAACGGATGCATTCTTGTATATATTTGTGGCTTGACCATAAATCTTTTTTTATCAAGCTCTAAAAGGTTGTCATCAAGCTTAACCGCGCCTATTTGAATGATTTCGAACGGGCATTTAGGGTCGGTCAGCGTTTTGTCTCCGTATGGGAAATCATAGGATTGGTTGAATTCCAAATCAAGAACTATATAATTCATTTGTATTCTCCTACTTTTCATGGTCTTGCACAATTTAATGTATATAAACCTATTATATGTGTGTTATAATATATGCGGGATAATAACCTTATGATATTATCATTCTATATGTACTATGTCAATCGTTTAGATTATTTATGCAAAATTTTGACAAAGGGGAATTTACTGCAATGCGTATACAATTTACAGAAGAGCAAAAACAGCGTGATTTAAACAAAATTGAGGTTGAGGATGTTTTGTTTACCGCCGATTTTATAGAAGGCGAGGGCAGAAACTGGGTCATGACCGGAACGGCAATAGTCGAGGGCGAAGTCTATGACGGTTTTTGCATAGAATTTGAAACAATTGAGGTTCCTTGCGATAATGATATCGAAACTATAATGTCTTTGGAATGGGATACGTATGATTTTGTGTTTGATATATAGGAATTGTCCTAAGGGTTATATTGTCCCTTTGTCCTTCATATACTATGACAAGAGTATGTGAAAGCGGTGATTTATTTGGCACGGATATACGAATTACGACAAAAAGAAATTATTAATATAAAAGATGGAAGCAGATATGGCTATGTGGCTGATCTCGAAATCGACGAAGAAAAAGGCACGATACTAAAAATAATCGTTCCAGGCCCGGCTAAAATACTCGGCGTTTTTGGGCGCGAGCAGGAATATCATGTTCCATGGGAGGCTATAAAACAAATCGGTGAGGATATTATCCTTGTGGAAGCTGATACCGATGAAATACTTGTAAACTGTGATGAGTGATACTGATTTCTTTACATACAAAAGAGGTGAAAAAAATGAAATGCCCGTTTTGTGGCAATATTGATTCGCGGGTTACTGATTCTAGATCGACTGAGGAAAATACAGTTATACGAAGGCGGCGGGTTTGTGAATCCTGCGGCGAGAAGTTTACCACATATGAGCGTTTGGATACGATTCCTCTAACCGTCATAAAAAGAGACGGCACAAGGGAGCCCTTCGATAGGGACAAGGTATTAAACGGCATTATGCGCGCTTGCAACAAACGCACCGTCGGCAGGGATCAGATAGAGAAGATAGTCAGTGAGATTGAAACAACCTGTATAAACTCGATGAAAAACGAGATTGAAACGCATGAAATCGGTGAGCTTGTTATGAACAAGCTTAAAGATTTGGATGAGGTTTCTTATGTTCGGTTTGCGTCTGTTTATAAACGATTTACGGATATAGATTCATTTATGGACGAGCTTGGGAAGATGCTGAAGGAACGAAAAGAATAGGGAAAAAGGTTGACATAAGATTTATTGGGCGGTATAATTGAGAAGCTGGATTAGTAAAAATGAAAAAATAAGAAAAGGTGTTCCTTGCTAACCACCTTTTAAAAAAACAGGGAGGTTCATTTCTATGTCCAACTTTTTTTCAAAAAACTCTTTTTTAACACGTCGAAAGACGGCTAGAAGAATTTCTGTTATTGGCCTTACGGCCGCAGTCTACGTCGTTATGACGTTGGCGTTTCCTATTCTTTCCTATGGCGAAGTTCAATGCAGGCTTTCCGAAATACTTAATTTGCTTGCTTTTGTTAACCCCGTTTTTGCGCCCGGGGTTGTTTTGGGTTGCTTTCTTGCAAACCTGTTTTCGCCTAATGGAATGCTTATTGACTGCGTAATGGGGACAAGCGCAACGCTTCTGGCGGTTATATTTATCGTAAAGTTTTCTAAAAATTTATTTATTGCATCCCTTTGGCCAACGATTTTCAGTATTATTATTGGTGTAGAGCTTTGCCTTATTTCAGAACTGCCGTTTACTATTATAAATTTTGTTTCACTAACGTTTTTTGTGTTGGTGGGCGAGTTTATTGCAGTAACAGTAATTGGTTATCCGCTTTTTAAGCAGTTTTTGAAAAATAAATACATATCCGATTTGTTAAAAAGCTTTTAATATCTGGCTAATCATATTGTCCCTTTGTTTTAAATATATATAGTACTGGCGAAACATGCCGGTACTATATTTTTTTGAGGAGATATAATGATGAGCGCATTAATCAAAAAAACAAAAAGAATACTCCGCACGCTTTACCTTCCTGCCATCGTTGTTATTATAAATCTTTTAATTATATTTTTCCCTAAGGATTCTATCGCTGCGGCGAGGGAAGGGCTTGCTCTGTGGTTTGAAAACGTATTACCGTCGCTCCTGCCATTTTTGATAGGCACAAACCTGCTTATGTCATTGGGTTTTGTAAATTTCCTTGGGGTATTGTTAGAGCCTATTATGCGGCCTATATTTGGCGTTCCGGGTTCTGGCGGATTTGGTCTTGCAGTCGGTTTTTTATCAGGATATCCAATGGGCGCAAAGGTTACGGCGAGCCTAAAACAGCGTAATGAGCTTACAAAGAGAGAGGGGGAGCGTCTTTTATCGTTTGTAAATAATTCGGGGCCTCTTTTTGTTCTCGGAGCTGTGGCATCTGGGATGTTTATGAGTGTTGGCGCGGGGTATTTTTTGCTTAGCGTTCATTATCTGGCAGCTATAACAACAGGGCTTTTATTCCGTGCTTTTTATAAGATTCCACGTTCTGCAAATGCAAATGGAGGCGACAGGCACATATTTCGTAAAGCTTATAGAAGTATGCGGGAAAGCAATAATGCCGATCAAAGGCCATTCGGAGCAAAGCTTGGAGAAAGCGTTGCTAAGGGTATGGAAACGGTGGTGCAAATCGGCGGTTTTATTATTCTGTTTTGTGTAATTACACGAATTCTGGAGCTAACCAATATTTTTTATGTCTTAGAGACATGCACAGCACCAATATCCAACGCTATGGGTCTTCCGGAAGGTATAAGCAAAGGTGTTTTTATAGGGTTAATCGAAATGACAAACGGCATAAAATCGCTTTCGGAAAACGGTTTAACAAGCCATGCGCTTATAGCGGCGGCAGGTGTGATATCTTGGGGCGGTCTGTCTATCCATGCGCAGGCGTTAAGCTTTCTTAGCAAGACGGATATTAGCACAGGTATATATTTTGTAGCAAAGCTGATAAATGCTGCATTAGCCGTTGTTATAGGTGTAATTATTTATCCCCTATTTGAGCTTGGTATAAAAACGAGCGAGGCTGTTCCTGCGGTAAATATTTACGAAGGCAGTGTTGTTGATAGGTTGTTATGCTCTGCCACGTATTTTATACTAATGCCGGTTATTATTATTGGGATTGGTATCGGGATTGTTATAGTGAGAAAGGTTTTGCGCGCTATAAAGAGCAAAAATAAGTTTTGTTGAAGCAAGATAAACCACAATCTCTGTAGGGGCACGCTTTGCGCGCCCACATAACTCGAATGATTGTCGACAGCCTGAGAGGTGCTTTTCAAGCTCCACCTACATATTATCTCCCTTATCACGTTCCGTTATAAAATGCCCGGTTGATGGGATTTTATCGGTGCGATAATAATTAATATCTGCGCTCACAAATGCTTCAGCCCGCATCATTTTAGACATTAGGCTGTTCTTTTTCAGCGTCATGACCTGAACCCCATTGGAGTTTTTTGTGGAAACAGGCGTTAACAGGCCGGTGTCAAACAGTGTTGCTTTGTCTAAATCTCGTATAGCTATATAACTCGTATCGCCTTTGATATAATCGGCGAAAATTATCTTGGATTTGTCGGAGTATGCGTTAACAAGTTTTTTACGGTTCATTTTCGTTGCATAACAATCCATAGCCACCTTTGCTACCTTGCCGTTTTCAAAGCCGAACACCATAAACCCTGCATAGTCTGTTGTGGCGGCGATATAGATTATGCGTTCGCCTTCCGAAAGCTTTAACACATTGGCTAAGTAATCACCCATAGAGCTGGCCTTAGAATCCGGCATTTCGTGGGTTTTTGCCTTATAAACGTTGTATTGGTTGGAGAAAAATAACAGCTCGGATTTATTTGTCGTGTCTATCTCCTGAATTATAAAATCGTCATCCTTTAAATACTGTTCCCCAGAAGAACGCAGGGAAACAAGGGATATTTTCTTGAAATACCCGTGATCTGTCAGGAATATTTTAAGCGCGTAATCATCAATAAAGTCATCTGTTGAGAATGTGGTCTCTTCAAGCTCATAAACAACATCAGTTTTTCTGGGTTTGCCGTATTTTTTAGAGACTTCTTTAAGCTCTGATGTGATTATAGCTTTTATTTTGGAATCGTCACTTAAAATATCGGAAAGCTTTTCTATCTCCGTTTTAACGCTATCCAGTTCGTCAATCCGGTTGGCCAAATACTGACGATTTATGTTGCGCAGCTTTATTTCTGCAATGAATTCAGCTTGGGTTTCATCTATACCAAAGCCAGCCATAAGATTTGGGATAACCTGCCTGTCGTCCTCGGTCTCTCTAATTATACGTATTGCCTTGTCTATATCCAAGATAATCAGGGACAAGCCTTCTAAAAGGTGTTTCTTTTCCTCAAGCTTTTTTAAATCAAATTCGGTTTTCCGGCGTATACAGTCCGTTCTAAACAAAAGCCATTCGTCAAGAATGCCCTTTATGCCAAGCGTCTGAGGTTTGCCGTTTATAAGCGCGTTGAAGTTGCAGCTAAAGCTATCCATCAAAGGGGTCTGCGCGAAAAGCCTTGTCATAATAAGCTCTGGGTTTGCGCTTTTTTTAATATCCAGCGTTATTTTAAGACCGTTTAAGTCTGTTTCATCCCGAACGTCGTTTATATCCTTTATTTTGCCGGATTTTATCATTGCAATAATTTTATCGCAAATAGCTTCTATCGTTGTAGTATATGGGATTTCGTATATTTCTATAAGGCTGTTTTTCTTGTCATAACGCCATTTCGCCCGCAGCTTAAAGCTTCCGCGGCCTGTTTCATATATGGATGTTAAGTCTTTTTCATTAAAAATAAACTGACCGCCTGTGGAAAAATCAGGCCCGCTTATATAATCTAGTAGATTAATATCATTATTTTTAATAAAAGCGATTGTCGCCATGCAAATTTCTTTAAGATTAAAACTGCAAATGGAGCTGGCCATACCGACGGCTATGCCCTGATTTGGCGTAACTAGAAGATTTGGGAATGTAACAGGCAGAAGTGTCGGTTCTTTTAGCTTGCCGTCGTAGTTATCTATAAAATCCACAGTGTTCTTGTCTATATCTTTAAACACCTCTTGGCAAATATCATCCAATTTAGCCTCGGTGTAACGGGAAGCTGCATAGGCCATATCCCTGGAATACTGCTTGCCAAAATTCCCTTTAGAATCAATAAACGGATGCAGAAGCGTTTCGTTGCCCCTGGTTAGGCGCACCATCGTTTCATAAATGGCTTGGTCGCCGTGAGGGTTTAATTTCATTGTGGAGCCGACTATATTGGCAGATTTCGTTCTTGCGCCTTTTAACAGCCCCATTGTATACATAGTATATAATAGTTTTCTATGGGATGGCTTAAAACCGTCTATCTCGGGGATAGCGCGGGAGACGATAACGCTCATGGCATAAGGCATATAGTTGGTTTCAAGGGTTTGGGCGATTTCCTGCTCGTTTAAGATTATGGGTTCTAAGGAACCGCTGGTTAAACTTTTTTTTGCAGACATAATGTTTTCTCCTGTTCACTAAACCGTTTCCGTAAGGTCTATATATTTGTGTCCGAAAAGCTCTATAAATTCCTTCCTGCCCTTTAGATTATCGCCCAAAAGGATTTCAAACATTTCTCTGGCTTTTTCTATATCCCCTGGCAAAACAGCGATAAGCTTTCTGGTCAGCGGGTTCATTGTGGTTTGCCACATCATTTCCGGCTCGTTTTCTCCAAGACCTTTGGAACGCTGTATTGTGAATTTTGATGCAAGTTTTGATGTTATATCGATTTTTTCCTTTTCGCTATATGCGAAAAATGTTTTTTTGGCGGAATTGATTTCATAAAGCGGTGATTCCGCAATAAAAACCTTTTTTTCGTTAATCAGAGTAGGCACAAGTCGATACAGCATCGTTAGGATAAGCGTGCGGATTTGGAAGCCGTCAACATCGGCATCTGTACAAATAATAACCTTGTTCCAATTAAGTTTTCCTATATCAAATGAATTCAAGTCTTTGTTATGCTTGGATTTTATTTCTACGCCGCAACCCAAAACCCGAAGCAAATCAGTTATTATATCATTAGCAAAAATCTTATCATAATCGGATTTAAGACAGTTTAATATTTTGCCTCGGACTGGCATAATCGCCTGAAACTCTGCATCTCTGCCCAATTTACACGCGCCTAAAGCGGAATCTCCCTCAACAATATATAGCTCCCGGCGGGTTATATCCTTTGTTCTGCAATTTACGAATTTTTCAACACGGTTATTAATGTCGATAGAGCCTGTCAGTTTTTTGCGTATGCTAAGGCGGGTCTTTTCCGCAGTTTCACGGCTACGTTTGTTAACCAGCGCTTGATTGGCGATTTTATCAGCATCCGCCTTGTTTTCAATAAAGTATATAACAAGCTGTTTTTTCAAATAATCCGTCATAGAATCCTGAATAAACTTGTTTGTTATGGACTTTTTCGTCTGGTTTTCATAGCTTGTTATTGTGGAAAAAGAGTTTGAAATAAGGATAAGGCTATCCTCTATATCCTGATAAGTTATTTTCTTTTCATCTTTTTTGTATAGACCTGCGTTTTTTATATATCCGTCTACAGCGTATGTAAACGCAGAGCGAACGGCTTTATCAGGCGAGCCGCCGTATTCCAAAAAGCTGGAGTTGTGATAATACTCCACAACGTTGACTTCGTTGTTAAAGCAGAAGGTTATTTCATATTTCAGCTCATATTCCGGCTTGTCCTCCCTGTCACGACCCTTGGAAGACGTTTCAAAAAAGACGGGTTCTGTAAAGGATTTCCCATTGGAGAGCTCTTTTATATAATCCTTAATGCCGTTTTCATAAACATATTCAAATGTTTCGCCTGAAGCCTCATCATGCAAAACAAATAAAAGCCCTGCATTAACTATTGCTTGGCGGCGAAGCATTTCTTGATAAAACTCAAGAGGGACTTTTATATCTGTGAAAACCTCTGTATCGGGTTTCCATTTTATCATCGTGGCGGAGGGCTTATCTGATATAGGCTCTTTTTTCAAGCCGCCGATATTGCGCCCTTTCTCAAAATGCAGTGTATATATATAACCGTCCCGGATGATTTCCACATCCATGTATTCGGAGGCGTATTGGGTTGAGCATAAGCCGAGGCCATTTAACCCAAGGCTGAATTTAAAGCTGCCGCCCGCGTTGTTGTCATACTTTCCGCCGGCATAAAGCTCGCAAAAAACAAGCTCCCAGTTATATTTCTGCTCATTAGCGTTATAATCCACGGGTATACCGCGGCCATAATCCCGCACTGTTATAGAAAAATCAGCATGGCGGGTTATTTCTATCCTATTGCCGTAGCCTTCCCTGGATTCGTCTATGGAGTTGGATATTATTTCAAAAATAGAGTGCTGGCAGCCGGATATGCCGTCAGATCCAAATATTACAGACGGACGGAGACGGACACGTTCTTCGTCTTTTAGCGCCTTTATGCTTTCATTGTCGTATGAATTTGTATTTTTTTTCATAAGCTTCAACCTTTGTATGTAAAATATATCAAATGTTTTTTTGCTTTATTCTTAAATCTATAGTATTATACCATTAATGTCAATAATATTGCATGTAATAAACATGACATAAACCGACACAGCTTTAAAAAAGGCGGGTTTTTATGCATAAGCTAAAAAAAGTGTATATAGAAATAACCAACCAGTGTAACCTTAATTGTTCATTTTGTGTCGCGTCAAGCCGTAAAGAGGCGTTCGTTTCACCTGGGATGTTTGAAACTATATTAAAAAGTATAAAACCAAATACAGATTATATATACATGCATGTTTTGGGTGAACCACTTTTGCATCCGGATTTGGGCGTTTTGCTTGATATTTGCGAGCATACCGGCATAAAGGCATCCATAACCACAAACGCCACGCTTATCGGAAAAAGAATGGAGAGCCTCATCAACAAACCTGCTCTCAGGCAAATTAACTATTCATTGCATAGTATTATGGAAAATGGAAAAAACTACAAACATATTATAAATGATATTTTTGCATTAATTGAGAAAACGGGAAACGATGTTTACCACTGTCTACGTTTGTGGAATTTTGGTTCCGATGATGAATTTTATAATGCCGATATAATGAATGAGATACGTTTCCATATCCCTGATGCATTATACCCTAATAGCATAACAAAAGGCAATGGCATTAAAATATCTAGCAATGTATTTTTGCAACAGCAGCAACGATTTATTTGGCCCGATATAAACGGCGAGAAGATTTCATCATCAGGCAGATGCGGCGCTATAAAGCACGATGTCGGTATTTTAGCAGACGGAACAGTAGTCCCTTGCTGTTTGGATGCTCAAGGCGCGATTCCTTTGGGGAATATTTATGAGAAATCCTTGGAGGAAATACTGGAAGGCACATGTGCTGTAAACATGAGGGAGGGATTTTCAAAAGGACAATTGCGAGAAAAACTATGCCAAACCTGCGGGTTTGCAAAGTTGTTATACCAAAGAAGTTAATTCCAACAAATTATTAGGCTTATTGTTGTTAACAATAACGAAAAAATTATTATTCCAAATAAGCTTTGAAAAAAAAGAGGATTTATTATATAATTAAAGAATACAAGATATGTAATACTGATGTAAAATTTGTATTAAAAATGGGTTTTTATGTAAAATGTTTATAAAATAGGAGGAGATTATCATGATAAAGTTAATCACGGGAGGAAAAGGCACAGGAAAAACTAAACGCTTGATAGATATGGCAAACGAAGCGGTTAAAAAGACAGATGGGCATATAGTTTTTATCGATGATGACAGCAGGCACATTTATGACTTGCATTATGATATACGCTTCGTTGATACAATGGATTTTCCTCTTTCAAATTATAGGGAATTTATCGGCTTTGTTTACGGTATACTGTCTCAGGACTCGGATATAAAAGAAATGTTTGTCGATGGGTTGACCAACGTTATCAGAACGCTGGACAATGAAAGCCTGCAAAAGCTTATAGCTAAGTTGGAGAAAATTTCAAGCGAGAGAGGGCTTGATTTTATAGTTACTATGAACTGCGAGCTTTTGGATCTTCCAGAGGATGTTAAGCAGCTGGCTATATAATATTTTTTTCTAGAATAAAACATTGAAAATGAAATCGGGTTTTACTAAAATGAACGGTTTTTATAATAAATACTCTGATTATATAAAAAACAAATATGGTGTAAAGGCATATAAGCTGCCTGTTAATATCGCCGTCACGTGTCCTAACCGTGACGGCAATATATCTTTTGGGGGATGTTCTTATTGCGGCGATATTGGCGTTGGGTTTGAATGTATGCCGGAGACGTCGTCTGTTAGAGAACAGCTGTTTTCCTCGAGGGAGCATATTAAGCGCAGATACAAAGCAGAGAAATTTATCGCTTATTTTCAAAATTTTTCCAACACATATCTTCCTATCCAAATGTTTAAATCTTATATCACCCAAGCGGCGGAATGCGACGTTTGTGAGATCGCTGTTTCTACCCGCCCTGATTGCGTTTCGGATGAGCATATACAATTTTTGAAAAATATCAGCAGCAAATTTAATATCGACATAACCGTTGAGCTGGGGCTTCAAACGGCTAATTATCATACGCTTAATAAGATTAACCGTGGCCATACTCTTGCGGAATATATAGATGCTTGCTTTCGTATAAAAAAAGCCGGCTTAGATTTGTGTACCCATGTTATACTTAATTTGCCTTATGACAGCTTGACAGATGCTGTAGAAACGTCTAAAATAATATCTACTGTTGGCAGCGATTATGTAAAGCTTCATGCTCTTTATCTTATGGAAGGGACAAAGCTTGCTTCGCAATATTTAAATGGGGAATTTTGTATGATAACCCCTGATGAGTATATCGAGCGTGTAATAACGTTCTTGGAATATCTTTCGTCGGAAGTAGTTGTTCAAAGGCTAATCGGGCGCGCCCCAGCCGAGGGCGCTGTTTTTGTAAATTGGGGTATGAGCTGGAGAAAGATTCAGAATAATATAGAAGACGTTATGCAAAAAACCAATAGGCATCAGGGCAGCCGGTTTAATTATTTAGGCGGAGGAGCTGTTTTAAAAATGCAAGGGTTTTAAATTAATTTATGCAACAAACCGGAAACGGCACAGAAAGGAATTACTTATAAATGTCAAAACATATCAGCAACGACTTAACTAAAGGCTCAGTTTGGAAGCAACTGCTTAAATTCGCTATGCCGTTTCTTGTTTCGAATATTTTGCAAGCGGTTTACAGTATAGTGGACATGCTTGTTGTAGGAAGATTTAACGGATCAGCCGGCATCAGCGCCGTTGATTTGGGTGGAAGAGTTATGATGGTTTTAGGCTCTCTTATTATTGGCCTCACTATCGGAGGAACTGTTTTGGTTGCTCAGTATACCGGAGCAAGGCAAACGGATAACGTTAAAAAGACAATAAGCACATTGTTCGGGATGTTTGCAATAATCGGTGTTTTTTTAACTATTATAAGCCTACTGCTGTGTGATGCTATACTTCGGGCGATAGGAACGACGCCCGAGGTGTTCGAATGGGCAAAGGAATATTTGAGCGTTTGTATTATTGGTGTTATATTTATTATCGGTTATAACGCCGTCAGTTCTATACTCAGAGGATTAGGCGATTCAAAGCGGCCGCTTTATTTTGTAGCAATAGCTGCTATTATAAATGTCGGGCTAGACCTTTTGTTTGTAGGATCGTTTAAATGGGGGCCTGTTGGCGCCGCATATGCAACGACGATTTCGCAGGCGACATCGTTTTTAATTTCAGTTTGGTATTTAAAGCGGTCGGACTTTATATTTGATTTTAAATTAAAGAGCTTTATGCAATTTGATAAGAAAATAGCGCTTGGAATATTTAAAATCGGATTACCCTCAAGTATTCAGATGACTTTGGCAGGGTTATCATTTTTGTTTATTGCAGGCTTAGTAAATTCATTTGGTTATGAAGCAGCAGCAGCGAGCGGAATCGGCGGAAAAGTTGATTCTATAGCGATTTTGCCTGGGCTTGCTGTATCGTCGGCCATATCATCCATGGTTGCACAAAATATTGGAGCAGGGATGATGGACCGTGCAAAATCAACATTAAAATGCGGAATGCTGTTTTCATTTGCCATGTCTGTAGTTATATTCATTATTGTTCAAATATTTACGGAGCAATTCGTTTATGCCTTTGGAGACCAAAGCACAATAAACTCCACAACGGTTTATTACAGTGTGGAATATTTGCGTATAGCATCAGTTTCTTATTTATTGTTTGCAGTTATGTTCTGTTTTAACGGGTTTGCGACGGGCACTGGCTTTTCTATATTTGCTATGATAAACACTCTTGTGGCGGTTGTCTTACTTCGTATACCTTTGGCTATGTATTTATCCGGGTTTATGGGAATGCATGGTGTGTATATATCATTGGCATTTGCTCCCGTAGGTGGTGTTATTGTTGGAGCCATTTTCTATCTAAGTGGTATGTGGAAAAGATCTGCGATTGTTCGGATGGATAAAGTTGGGTTATCAGAATAGGATTTTGTTTCAAGGAGGTCAGTTATTAAATGTTGGAAGCAAAATGGATTAATGGGTATGAAGATCTGGCCGATGCCCATATGATAAGAATAAAAGTATTTATTGATGAGCAGGGCATATCATGGGAAGATGAGATGGACGATAAGGATAAAGATGCCATGCATCTTGTTTTGTATGATGACAAAAAGCCTGTTGCTACAGGGCGCGTTTTATGGAATAATGGGGATTTTGTGATCGGCAGGGTCGCTGTTTTAAAGGAATATCGCGGCAAGAAATACGGAGATTTTATTATGCGGATTATGATACGCAAGGCCTTTGAATGCGGCGGAACGAAGCAGTTTATTCATGCGCAAACTGCTGCAATAGGATTTTATGAGAAGCTTGGGTTTGCGGCATATGGTGATGAATTTATGGAAGATGGCATACCGCATGTCAGCATGGTTCGTGAAGGTGATATTTTTTGTTTTTGCTTATAG
>CAYVCG010000012.1:4630-17405 GCA_964449985.1 uncultured Defluviitaleaceae bacterium | reverse complement strand
CCATGGATATAATCGGTGAGGCTAGATACACCAAGCATTTTGTATATATCCGGGTTGTTATTTTCCAGCAGTGGATTTTTTAAGAAATCCGGTAGGCTAAGCGCATTAATAAACTCCAACTCAGCGGCTTTTCCAGCCCCTTGTATAAAATCATCTAAAGGAAATGCCTTTTGAGCAATCTGCTTTACAAATTCAAAAAAGCCTTTGTTGGACGATAGAAAAGACGATACAAGGGGGTATAGAATGTTTGTGAGAAGTATAGAGGCTAGGAAAGAAAAGAAATCAAAAAACGTAAGAACAAACCCTCTTTTATAACCACGCAAGGCGAAAGCCGCCAAAACAACAATTATTATTATATCCAGTATATTTAAAGCCATATTATTCATTCCTCCGTTTCGCGTTGGTCTGCTTCCGTTGTGTCATCCGAAATAGTTTCTGTATTATCATCCGGTGTAGTTGTGTTATTATCATCCGGAATGGTTTCGGTATTTGTTTCAGGGCTTGCTTTTGGCGTTTCGGCCTGCGGACCAAGCTTATATGTGCTTGCCTTTGTCTGTGATACTTGTATTATATTATTTATATCCCCCATAAAGAACATTTGTGTAACGCTTTCCATAGGATTTATGCTCCAAATCGTTTTCCCTTTTTCGGTTAGGGCCGTAAAGTTCCTGCCGGAGCCTATTATCAGCGATCCAAAACCGCTGGACATAAGGGAAACCCTATTCCTTGCAGATGTTTGATAATCCCACAAAAAATCGCCGTCATTAAGAACATAATATTTCACAAGACCGGGAGATTCGGACGGTTTGTTTATTATTTCTTCGCCCAAAGCAACGGCAAAACCAGATGAACCGTTAAAGCATATGCCATCCAGTTTGTTATACAAATCTATACTCCATTTATCCTTCGATGGATCAGACATATCAACGCATTTCACCCGTTTGTCTGAAACTATAACGAGCTTGTTATCCACAAATTCCAGCTTTGTTATAATCTCGCCTGTGTTTATAACGCTTGAAGCAAAGACTGTGTCCGTATATTCTATAGAATCATTCGATTTTAGGGAAGAATATGCGACCTGAGAGTTCATGTTAACGCCGTTAATATCAAGAAAACTTACGGCAAGATACTTTCCGTCATCAGACAAAGCGGAAGACATAGGAAAAACGTTTTGGGTTGTAAATATCCCTTCTTTAAGCTTTAGACCGCCGGCATCATAAACATAAAGCCTGTATGCATCTTTTTCCTGTGTTATGAATGAGCAATAGCCAAGTGCATTTACAGAAAGATGAATAATGGGGTTATCCGTTTGGTGGGTATGTAGCTCGCCTTTGTCTGAAAAGACATAAACGGCAGACCCACGAAATTCCCATATACCAACAACATTTCCGCGGCCGGCAACGATAGGCTCAGATGTGTTAAACAAGCCGGATTGAGCCTCTCTGCCATCCTTGCCATAATATTTTATGCCATCCTTTGTTATGAAGAAATAGCCGCCTTTATCAGAAGCATATACACTGGAACGGCTTTGTGCGTCAAACTCCTTCAAAACTGAAACCAATGCTAGCCCAGATGCATCGGCGCTAGCAGGAACGGGGTTCTCAATACTAAAAATATCCATTAAAAAATATATTATAACCGCCACAAAAAGCAATACTAAGATTATTATCTTTATCAGGTTGCTGCTTATGCCTTTATCCATATTACCTCTCCAAACAATTTTTAATCATCTGCAAGCGCAAGACCAAACATAAACTCGCAGCCCTTTCCGGGTTCGCTCGTAAGGGTTATTGTCTCGCCATGAGCCTTTATAAATTCCTTTACGATGGAAAGGCCAAGGCCACTGCCTTTTTTATCCTCCCCACGGGATGCATCTGCTTTATAAAACCTTTCAAACACGCGCTTCTGTTCATCTGGACTGATGCCTTTGCCGTTATCTTTTATTTTAACATAAACCCTGTCGTCATTTATAGTTGTTTCAACAGAGATTTTCCCACTGTGCTGTGTAAATTTTATTGCATTGTCCAGAAGGTTGTATATAACACGCTGGATTTTATCAAGGTCTGCAATAACGTTGGAACGCTCCTGCGCGAAAGTAACGCTCATTTCAAGCTCTTTTGATGTTATTCCCGGTTCAAACATAATCAGCGTTTTTCTTATAAGCTCGTTTAAATCAAAAACACTTGTGTTAAGCTCTATCTCCATATTCTGTATTTTGCTTATATCCAAAATATCGTTGGCAAGCTTTGAAAGTCTTTCAGTTTCGTCAAGAATAATGTCTATATAGTGATCATGATTGTCCTTTGGTATTGTGCCGTCCTGAATGGCTTTTAAAAATCCTCGCATAGAAGTTAATGGCGAGCGCAGGTCATGAGATATGTTTGCAATAAACTCGCGGCGATGCTTTTCCTGATTTTCTAAGCTATGGGCCATATTATTGAAACTATCCGCAAGCTGACCAACCTCATCACGGCTTTTAACAACCAGACGCTTTTCAAAATCACCGCTTGCGATTTCCTTCGCAGCCTCGTTAATTTGGTGTATCGGCTTGCTGATGGTTTTTGAAATAATATAGATAATAACAAAGGAAACAGCTGCTGCAATTAAAATGCAAATAAAAAGAATCCGCGCGAACTCTTTCATATTTTCCTGCAAATCTGCCATAGATGTTGCCATAAAAACAGCGCCTTTTAGCTCGCCGTTTTTCATAACAGGGTTTGCAACTGTCAAAACTTCGGAATCAAAAACGTCTTTTATTTTTCCTTGATACGAGATAGTTTGGCCATCCAAAACTGATATAAGGGAATCGGGGATAGATATCTTTTTGCCCTCAACAGCTCCGTATATATCGCTTGTTGCGCCAAAGCATATAAAATCGGCATCAGTGGCAAAAAAACTGACCTCTATATATTCTTGTATGGATTTAAAATCATCGTTTATTCGGATCTTTGTGAATGGATCAAATATAAACTTTCCAAACGCTTCGCTGTATCGCGAGATCAAAAGCCGGGATATTTTATGGCTTTGCTCCTTTAAAATCGCAGTTTTCTGTTCAATAAAGAAATTTCGAACCATACCAGAAATACCAACGCCTAAGACGATAAGGCAAATAAGCACGGTTCCGAACGATGCAGCAAATTGTTTTCCGAATATAGTTTTAAACATTAATGCGTCACCTTCCAGTTGCTAACGCTAAATAACCATTGATTTATTTCGAAACATAGTTTGTATCGAATTTGTATCCAACGCCCCAAACCGTTTTTATACCCCAAACATCCTCATGAGGCATTTTTTCACGAACCCGTTTGATATGAACGTCAACTGTTCTTGTGTCCCCAACGAATTCATAACCCCAAACCTGATCCAAAAGCTGGTCACGCGTGAACACCTGATTGGGGTGGGAAGCAAGAAAATGCAAAAGCTCAAATTCTTTTGGAGGAAGCTCAAGGTCATGGCCATGGTAGTTTACGGTATATGTTGTTGGGTTAATAGATAAATTCGGAAGAACTATCTGTTTTGGGCCTTCTTGTTCTTTGTTGTTATATCTTCTAAGAACTGCTTTAACACGGGCGATAAGCTCTTTTGGCTCAAACGGTTTTACAATATAATCATCCGCCCCCAGCTCAAGCCCGAGCACCTTGTCAAAGGTTTCGCCTTTTGCTGTCAACATAATAATAGGCACGGCGCTTATCTTGCGCAGTTCGCTGCAAACCTGATAACCGTCCATTTCCGGCAGCATAAGATCCAAAATAACAAGAAACGGCGAATATGCAGGAAATTCCTCAACGGCCTTTTTGCCGGAATAAACCTCTTTTGTTTCATAACCTTCTTTATTCAAATATAGTGATATTAGTTCTGCTATGTGTCGGTCGTCATCAACGACTAGGATTTTTGTTTTTCCGGACAATTTTATTTCCCCCTTATTTTAGCTCAACTATAGTAATCCCTGATTCACCCTCGCCATAATTGCCCAGCCGAAAACTTCTGACATGAGGATGATATTTAAGATGATCCTGAATCGCTGCACGAAGCGCTCCTGTTCCCTTGCCATGTATTATGCTAACTTGGCTAATGCCGGAAAGGCATGCATCGTCCAAATATTTATCCGTTTTTTCCAAGGCTTCTGAAACAAGATAACCTCTAAGATCAAGCTCTGGCGAGAGAAACATGGATTTATCTTTTTTTACGCTTTGGGAATACGCTTTTTTAGGTGCAGTCTTTTTTATAGGAGTATCGTCAACAGAGATGTTTTTTACCCCTGTTTTCATCTTCAACGCTCCAACTTGAACCATCAGTTCTCCGCTGGTATCCGGAGGGGTGACAACAATTCCCGGTTGGTTAATAGAATGAATAAATATTTTATCGCCGGGCTTTAAAACCTTATTGACCGCAGAATTTAAAACCAATTTTTCCTGCTGTTGCTCTGATATGCTGTTGCTTATGCCGGATAACTTTTCGTTTATCTTCTGGCGCTTTGCTTCCAGCTCTTTAAAGTTAACACCGGAAGCGGCGATTTTTTGCATATCCTTTATTATCGAAGACGCTTCCTGCTTTGCCTGTTCAAGAATAAAGCGGGCTTCGTTTTTCGCTTCCAGCAATAATTTATCCCTCTGCTGGGCTTGTTTTTCTTTTTGCTTTTCAAAATCCTTCTTTAAGACTTCCGCATCGCGGCGATATTGTTCCGCGCGTTCTTTTTCCAGAATAACTGTTTTTCGGCTTATTTCAAGGTCTGTTATAATGTCTTCAAACCGTTCGTCTTGGCTACTTAGTGTTTCTTTGGCGGCTTCAATTATGTGTTCCGGCAGACCAAGCCTTTTTGATATAGCAAAGGCATTACTTTTACCCGGTATGCCTATCAATAGTTTATACGTTGGGCGCAGAGTTTCCACGTCAAACTCGCAGGCGGCGTTTTCAATACCTTCTGTAGAGAGGGCAAAGACTTTAAGCTCGCTGTAATGGGTGGTAACAACGGTTCTTATATTTCTGTCATGCAAATACTGTATAATAGATATTGCAAGGGCTGCCCCCTCGGTTGGATCCGTTCCCGCGCACAGTTCATCAAACAAAACGAGAGAATTCGGAGAGACATCCTGCAAAATTCTAACAATGTTGCTCATATGGCCGGAAAATGTGGATAGGTTTTGCTCTATGCTTTGTTCATCGCCGATATCAGCGAAGACATTATCAAAAACGGTAAGCTCGGAACGGTCAAACGCAGCTATGTGCAGGCCGGCTTGACCCATAAGCGTGAAAAGCCCGACGGTTTTTAGTGCAACCGTTTTTCCGCCTGTGTTAGGGCCGGTTATGAGCAAAGTCGTAAAATCTCCACCCAAATAAATATCCGTGGGCACAACTGTGTCTTTGGCCAATAAAGGATGCCTTGCTTTTTTTATGTTTATATATCCTTTATCATTAAATATAGGCTCTGATCCAAAATAAGAGATGGAAAGCTCGCCTTTGGCAAAAATAAAATCAAGGTTGGTCAGGGCTGATAGATTTGCTTCTAAAATTACGCTGTTTTCGAATACTATATCGGACAGACGGCGCAAAATTTTTTCGATTTCTGCTTTTTCTTCGGAAGCAAGCTCTTTAATCTTGTTGTTTAGCTGGACGACGCTCATAGGCTCGATAAACAACGTAGCGCCTGTCGAAGATTGATCATGTATCATGCCGGGAAAGCTTGATCTGCTTTCGCTTTTAATAGGAACGCAGTATCGCCCGTTTCTTGTTGTAATAACGTTATCCTGAAGCATGTTTTTATATGATTGGGAATGTATAATAGAATTTAGCTGTTCCTTTATTTTGTCATTAGAATGCTTTATGCTTCTTCTTATATCTTTTAAAGCAGGGCTTGCTTCATCAGAAAGCTCTTTTTCATTTTCTATACATCGGTTTATCTCCGCTTCTAAAACACTGGCAGGCAAAACGGCCGAAAAATAGTCCTGAAGGATTTCGAAGCATTCTCTTTTATCCTCTGATTTAGCATATTTTATAATTTTCCGGCAAACATATATAAAATCCCCGATATGTAAAAGCTCGCCGATAGACAGAACGCCTCCTAAGCTTACACGTTTGAGCGAGGGGCGAATATCCTTTATGCCGCCTAAAGGCAAGGAACCTTTTTTTAATATACAGCTTACGGCTTCGCTCGTTTCTTTTTGCATAGAGCGAATTTCTTCTAAAGAATCGGAAGGAATAAGCGCGGACGCCAGCTCCTTACCCATAACAGACACTGCCCGGGATGAAAGCATGTCCACTATTTTGTTGTATTCTAAGGTGCTAAATGCTTTTTCGTTCATTTTATAAGTTGTCACCCTTTTGTTTGAATATTTTTCAATAAAATGATATATTAAATATTATTCCTATTATATCATGGTATAAACTTTAAATACAACGATTCCGATAAAGATATATAATGTTTTTATAAATGTCAACGTTGCCAAATTCAAGAGGTGTTTTATCAATGAACATTACATCGCCGTCGATATACAGCGATATTATGAATAAAATCCAGTCTTCTTTAAGCCCGTCTATGAATGCGGACTATGTGAAGAACAATATTGTCAACAAAATTCAAAGCGGGATGAAGCTTCCCGTTGATATGTATGGCTTAAACGAGATTGAGCCAAAGACTGAATGCGTAAAAAACGAATATGCAGTCAGTGAAACCGAGAAGAAACAGTTTGATGATTTTTTAAAGGAATATCTAAATTATATAAATGATAAATCGAATCAAAACTATATCCCGCCGGATATTAATACGGCAATAAACCATGCCAGCCAAAAATACAGCGTTGATGCAAATCTTATAAAGGCCATAATAAAACAAGAAAGTAATTATAACCCTAATGAGGTTTCCAGCGCGGGAGCTATGGGGCTTATGCAACTTATGCCGACAACCGCGGAAGGGCTTGGCGTTACTGATCCGTTTAACATATCTCAAAATATTGATGGCGGAACGAAATATATCAGCCTTATGCTAGAAAAGTATGACGGGGATATTTCCCTTGCCCTAGCAGCTTATAATGCTGGTCCTGGTAATGTTGAAAAATATGGAGGTATTCCACCTTTTAATGAGACTCAAAAATATATTCCAAAGGTATTGGATTATAAAAAGCAATATATGCTGGGCCAATATATGGCGGCATATAAGAAATAATTTTATTTTTTATACATGAATAAAAATGCGCTTTGGCGCTTTTTTATTTGCAAGTATGCCAAAAATGTATGCTCAATATAAAAATAGTATTGCAAATTTGCACTATTTATTATATAATAATCTTGGCTCTGGAATGTTCGACAGCTTATTATTTTGAACCTACAAACTATTAACAGGGATTTTACATCATATATGATCTATGTCAGGCCGCAAGCTAATTCCCTTTGGGCAGCGGAAGACAGAAGTCATAGTGCGAATCCCGTCCTAACTTATGTTAGGCGTCAAAATTTTAGGAACGGCATTTTGGGCCTATTTTATTTTCGGATATTATTGTTTTAACCATACAATCGGTATTTATATTTGTTGATGTTGTCTATGTTTTATAGCAGTTGAAATTTTATCACTGCTATTATTTAATATCTTTCATTTTTTGCTTTTTATTTTTTATACATTTACATCAAAAAATTCTAATAAAGCATTGACATTCTGTAAAAATGTTGTATAATATCTTATATAAGGGTTTTATTTTGGGTACATATTTTAGGATTAATAAGAGTTGTGCGCATTGTCTAATCCAAATGAATGAATGGAGGGAAGTAAGTGAGAAGTAAATAGGCAGTTTTTTATAGCCCTTTGGGGTTGTTTGAATTGCCATTGTACCAAGGGGGGAGACCTCTTTTGACAGCAAAGTTGGCGTTTGTTGTTAAAAGCGTGTACATGTATCGAAACACCCTGTTTTTTATAATAGGGTCTCAATGCTTCTTAGAAAATGACGTTAGAAGTGAAGGTTGGACTGGCTATCCAATCTTGTGAAAGCCAAGTAGTATATACAATAACAAAAATTATTTATGAAAGAGGGAGAATGTAATGAAGAAAAAGTTATTAGCTGCATTAATGAGTTTTGTTATGGCATTTGGAGTAATGTCAACGGCATCAGTATTTGCTGACGGAGCTACATGGGATAACGCAGATGGCGAATGGGTTATCAGCGGCGATACATTTAAACTTGCTGATCCGATCGGTTCCATTCCTGGCGAGTTGCCTCCAGGTGTTGAAGTTGAGCCGTTTATGATTGTTTCGGATATTGCTGCTGCTCAAATTAATTTTGCAGCATCTGCTGACGCTGATGGATTTGGCGTTGTATTATTCAAAGACTATGACGATATGAAAGTTTTTGATGCAGTAGACGGTAAAGTGGCTGTTAATATTCTTGGAACTACTTTAGCTGTTAATGGCGAAGTAGTAGCAACTGATTTTGACAACACAGCTTATGTTATCGGCTTAATCGCTGATTTTGATTTTGCTGGTACTATCACTGTAGCATCCAGCGCAACTGCATTATCTACTGACGCTCTTGTTGATCTTTTAGGCAAAATCGAAGCTTTGATCGCTTCCGGTTCTTATACAGACGTAGCTGTTGAAATGCTTCAAAAAGCTTATGACGATGGCTCAGCTTTCTATAACGCTATAGATGCAAACACTAACCAAAACGAAGTAGATGCAATCGTAGCTATGTTGAACGCTGCTTACACAGGAGTTCAAGTTGAAAGCGTAGCAATCAATGAAGTTGCTCTTATCAGCATTAAAGCTGGTGCAACTAAAGCTCTTAACTTCTCAGTAGTTCCTGCAGGCGCAGCTATCTCCTGGAAGTCCAGCAACTCTGCTGTAGTTACAGTTACTAATGGCAAGATCTTAGCTAAGAAAGCTGGCACAGCAGTTATCACAGCTTACTCACCATATGTTACTGCAGCAACTAGCTCTGTAACTGTTAGAGTAACTCCTTAATTTATAAAATAGGTCTAATATAGAGTAGAATCCATAATGATTGGGTTTGACAAACAACTCAAAATATTGACTCAAAAAGAGGCATCCTTTTCTAAGGATGCCTCTTTTATCGTGTTTTATTTACTTTTTTCAGTATTTATTATATAATAAGTTTATCATTTGAATTATATTTATCTATTATTTTTATTTTATCCAGATCCAATAAAGGGCGGGTGACATATATATGAAGAATATACTCATTTTCAGGGCTGTTTTGTGTATTGTACTGGTAAGTCTTTTTGGCTGCTCGTCAGATTTAAATGAAGAGCTATATAATGACAAAAATTATCTGCAAAATTCAGAATCTAACTTCCAAACTGTATCAAATGAATATCAAGAGGAAGTTTCCAGTTTGTCCGCAGATATTTCTTATCGTTATGAATACCCCAAGTTAACACATTTACCAAATGAAGAAGAGTTGTCAAACATTCCTGATGATATATTAGTAAAAATGGATACTGCTTCGCTACTAATGTCAATAATTGATTATCCAAGAATGTACATTGTTTTCTCCAACATTAATACACCCATGCAGTTTTATGCTCTTAGAAGCAGATTTAACGGAATAGATGAATTTCTGAATCGCAGCGATTGTGTTGAGGTATTGTTAAAATACTATCAAGCAGAACCCTTGTTAACTGCGTGTTCTGATAACTTTGAGGATTATCTTCCATTAGAAATCATGGAGATGCTTTTTGCGCAAAAAGAACTAATAAGTAATCTTGACAAAACTCAAAGGTCAGATATTTTTAACGTGGTAATTGCTAAAAATGAAGAGAAGATAAAACATATGGATGTGTATACTGACATGTTTATTTATACCTTTGGAAAGGCTTTAGCAATCTATCAATTATTGGATGAACTTGACCAGTTCAGGGACATAAAATCAAGCCAATCTGATTACATAATAATTGTACCAGTAGATTTACCTAACAGCGAATCTTCTATTGAAATTAGATTTTAACAGTTAACTAGTACTTATTAAATATTACTTATTAATTACAATACCGTATCATATATTTCTATAATATATAACCCACTATCATGAAATCACTCATGAAGTGGGCTATTAGCGGTCTGTATTTTTAAATCATTTTTTTAATCTGTGTTCCCTGATAAAAATGTTTTAGAATCTCTTCGAATTTAAATCCCGCATCAATCATACCTTTAACGCCTTCTTGGCTCATACCAACACCATGGCCATTGCCGCCGCCATAAAACGTTATTTTGGTCAATTTTCCTTTATCATCGGTCGTTTTATCAAAGACGAAGAAAGCGCTTGGCATTAACGAATAATTGTTTACGGTCGTGTTGTCAACACGGTTCATAACGATTGTTTTACCGCCGGAGGTTGCCGGTGTTGGCTTAATAAGCATTCTGATATTGTATTCTGTCAATACTAAAACTGTGGCTTTTGTGCCTGTTATTTTAAGCTTTAAAATATTTCCGCCTTGTCCGCGTTCAATAACTTCCATATCAACCAAATCTCCGATTGAGTCGATTGGAAGGCTTTTGTATACGTTTTTATCAGGATCGAACGTAAGAATTAGCTTTTTATTAGCCGCGTATCTAGACTTTATGTTTGAGTTTATAGAAACCGCTATTTCCTCAGACGTCATTTCGACATTCCAACGGAACCATGGAAAACCGCTATCATAAGATTTAACGTTTGTATCTTTTAAAAATTTGTATGCATTTTCTTCTTGGCTCAAATCTCCATAATCTCCTGATGTATATTGCTTTACAGATTTTAAATATATGGCGGAATCTATGGGGAAGGCTCCTGTGGGTCCAGCCCAAACATCCCCGGCGTTTGCAGTAACTCCGCATGATGTTGAAAAATAGTTTGCAGAAATAACTGCATTATTATATGTGAGGCATTCTCCTGAGGTCTCTTTAACAGCCTTGATAGATGTTTCGTTTTCTGGAATATTATTGTATACTTGGCAGCTAACCGAATCATCAATGTTTGCGCCATATTTATAAAATCTATTTGCATAATATTGATTATAAGCATAGCTCCTTGCTGTAACCGCCTGAACCTTTGCGGCTTCCAGTCCGTGAGAGGTCGGCATTTCGCTGGGAACGACAGCATACAAATACTCATCTATTGTGGTTTCATTTATGATGGAATAACCCTCATCTTCAAGCCCTATTTCCAGCTTTCCACGATATTTTGGGCTTTCACTGTTGGGCCAATTTCGGGTTATGCTTGTTATTTGCAGCTTACCATCATTTTTTGCCGGTTCTATATAAATTCTTTTTATGTCTTCAACAAAAACGTTGTCATCGGATTTTGATATTGTAAAAACTTCTTTAGCTGTATATTTTTTTGTCTCTTTCCCTATTCGCACATTAAAATCACCATCCGATGTTATACTGACGCTGTCGTGTATAAGTCCTTTGTATCCACTCGTGTTTATTGCTATTCTAATTTTTTGCGGTAGGGTTGTTTTAACAATAAGTATTGCACAAACACGTCCGTTATCGACTATATAATCAGCAATATCGGTTCCCATCGTTACAGCCGATATTGTTTTCCATTTTGGAACTCCATCAAGTACAGAGTATATTTTTGTATCGCTATCTAATTTCAGCTCGCCTTTGCCTTCCAACTCAATTGCGCTTGATGTCGCCTTTTTAATTGTGCCGGATAGGCTTTCGTTATAAATGTTTATAGCTTCGGCATTTGAGCCGTTTATTTTTATGTCACAAACTCTGCCGTTTGGGAGGTTTTGTAAATTATATGAATATGTTCTTTCCGCTCCGCCGGAGAATATAGTTATTGCTTGGCCTGTCATAGAAACGATATAAGCATTTTTTATGACAGGCGCGTTATCAGAAACGCCAAGGAACGCAATAACCTCAGAATCCTTTTTTAAAATGCTTATTTTTTTGTCTATATAATCATCCATCGAAAGCCCATCGTATGTCATTGGGCCATTTGCTGTTATCATGTTCCAGCCAGTAAGCTTTTTGTTGTTTCCCGGCGTTGCAAGGATTATAATATCGCTCAAGTTTATACCAAACTTTTCTGAAATTGATTTATCTCCGCTCAGATTCGTCAGAAGTTTATAATACAAATCCGTCCAGAGCGCATAAGAAATGGCTTTATCCTTATTCTCATCTGTTATTTGGATTTTGATTTTATTATTTGGATCTATTTTATCCAGAAGAAGCTGTGCCTGATTTATCGTCAGAGGCTTGTCCGGCATAAATTCCTTTCCGCCTCCGCTCATAAGGCCTTGCGAAACTGCTGCATTTATGTATTTATCATACCATGCATCGGGAGAAGTGTCTGTAAACGCGATTTCTCTTGTCATTTGAGTTATTTCTGATATATCGGAGTTAATCAGCGAAAGCATTTTAGCGACAAGCCCTCTTGAAACAGGCACGTTATCCCCAGCATAAGCAACCCTCTCATAAGATGTTTCTGAAGGGGTGGCAGAAGGGGACGGAATCTGTTGTTGAAAAGTTTGGATAACCTGATTTTCAGATTCTGTTTCCGTGGGTAATAAATCAGTAGGTGTAGGAAGGGCTTCCGTTTGATTAGTATCGCAGGAAACAAAAATTAAACAGCACGCCGCAAGTAAAATCAGCAGCGCAAGTCTTATTCTTTTGTTCATAAAATATCCTCCTGTTTAAAAAAATTTTGAGCTATGTTCATGTCGTGGCACGAAAAGGGCATATCTCTATACAACAATTTTATGCAAGGCATGTACTATATATTACAACTTTGGTATTTATAAGATAATTTTAGGGCAATAGAGGGTTTATTTCAATATAAAAAGT